>NZ_JBFRNC010000049.1:0-3804 GCF_041470825.1 Vibrio sp. 10N.261.55.A10
TTTCATGATCTTGCCCTGGGCTCTTGCGCCATGAATAAGTAGAGTGCGAATATGTTTTTCGCCTCTTTTGCTGATGCGACCAAGATGAACATGACCACCTGTTGAGTATTGTCTTGGAACCAACCCTATCCAAGCGGCAAATTGGCGGCTAGATCCAAATTGTTTGGCGTCATTGACGGTCGCGACAATGGCACTTGCACTGTGTTCACCGACACCTGGAATATCCATGAGGGCTTTGGCCGAAGCCATCTCACGAACTAAAGCAGAGACTCTACGATCATAGTGCAATACTTCTAGGTTAAGGTGTTGAATCTTGTTCGATAGATCTTGAAGTAGCTCTCGAGCGAGTATAGGCAAACCATTTTCTGCATCTTCAAGGACACTACCAATAGTGTTTTGAGCCGAGTAGCGCCCCTGAGGCATCACAATACCAAATTCGGAAAGCAAACCTCTGAGCTGGTTAATAGTCGCCGTTCTTGTTTTAATTAGCCCCTGTCGAATACGGTGCAGGCAAAGCACAGCTTGTTGCTCTTCACTTTTTATAGAGACAAATCGTGTTTTGGGTCTAGATACCGCTTCACAGATGGCCTCTGCGTCATTGGCATCGTTCTTCTCATTTTGTCGATATGGAATAACGAATTTGGACGCCATAATTTTCGGGTTATGACCTAGTTTCAGTAGCTCTCTCGCCCAGTGGTGTGCACCAGAGCACGCCTCCATACCGATGAGGCAGGGAGGTAACTTCGCGAATGTATCTAAGAGTTTGTTTCTTTTGACAGTTTTGCGTAGGACGCACTTGCCATATGCATCAACGCCGTGAATACTGAATACATTCTTGGCGAGGTCAACGCCAATAGTTTGAATGGTGGACATAGTAACCTCCAGTTCTTCAGCGTGTACTAAGTAAGTATGGCACGCAGAGTGTCAGGTAGAGGGAGTCCATATCATTCGTTAGGTGTCAATTGATGGAGTGTCAATTCAAGGAGAGAATATGAAGTGTCCATATTGCGGTGTGAGAGTTAGCTACTTTAAAGCATGGAAAATTAGTCGTTGGAAAAACCATGTCTGTCTAAATTGCGGTGGTGAATCTAGCACAACGACAGGCAATGTTGTCTTGATGGTGGCTTGTGTATTGGTGCCTCTATTTTCGATAGACATGTTGTTTTCGAGCCTGCAACAACCGTTGCACCGAGGCCTGTATCTTGCTCTGGCAATATTATTATCTTACATAGCCCATAGATATATTGGGAAGCTTCAAAAAAGTAAGCAACAAAACACCTAACAAACGCTTCAAGAGGGACAGCCAACGCGTGGCATTTTTACTATGCGTTGGTTTTTGTGGTTACGGTGTTATGCGGAAAGTTCGTAGTGGCGTTGGCTGCCCCTTAAGCGGGCGTTAGCCAACTTATTTTAACTAGGAGTTAGTAGATGGTATCTTTTGAAGAAATGATAAATATACTGCAAGGAGAAAGTGATCGAGGTGCTGTTTTGATTGCGGCGTCAACGCTTGAACTTGCTCTAGAAGAGCTATTGAAAGCTAGGTTGGTGGATTCGCCTAATCGTAAAGATGTCATTTTTGAACACAATGGACCCTTGGGAACATTTTCCTCAAAAATTCAACTCAGCTACAGAATTGGTCTTATATCTAAACAGCAAATGCTAATGTTCAATACGTTTAGAGAAATTCGAAACATATTTGCGCATAGTTCTTCATCTCTGACGTTGGAGGCTCCCCAAATAAGAGACAAATTAAACGCCGCTGTTGAGCACAACCCCAGATTGAGAGACCTATATCTTGATGCTCTCAATCAGCATGTAGAAAGTGGAGAGTTTTCTAAAGACTTCGTTGATAGAGCACTGTCATCGCCAAGGAAAGTATTGGAAAAGGTGTTCGTTCTTGAAATAACTTCAGTTCACTCGAGCATACAGAATATCACTAAGATTATTGAGGTGTAATTTGGCTAACAAACGCGTCAATTAGGACGCTCGCAAGCTCGCGCCTATTACGCGGGCGTTAGCAATTTAGGAGAGGTCATGACGTTAGCAGAAGATTTTTTTGAACATTGGTGCAGTGTCGTTGAAGAGAGAGATGATGAAGTAAATCAGAATTGGTGTAACAATAAGGCCTATACGAACTTTATCATCCATTCTGAAAATTCCGTTGTGATGGATATAGCAAAAAGGCTTGGATTGTACTGCTACAATGCAGACTACTACTACTTAGATTCAGTCTTTTATGACCAAACTGACTTTATAGATGATTTCCCAAATCAATGTTATTTGACAAACATACGTATAGCATTTGAGCATGAAAATAATTTTAAGAGTGGGTTGTTTCAAGAGGTATCTCACCTCCTATTAATCAATAGCCAGCTCAAAGTAGTAGTGTCTTATCCGCCTTGCGAAGAGTCTGAGAAAGTAGAGCTTGAATACTTGCATCGCATCATTAACTCTAGCCCGATTTCAAAGGAGTTGTCAGATAAGAAAGGGTTCCTATTTATTATGGGGCATGCTGACCCATACAAATGGGTTGCTTGGATATATCATCAATCAGCGTGGCAAAAAATTGCTAACAAATCGCTTAACAGGGACTCCTAACGCTTGGCCACTTTCATACAAATCAGCTTCGGTGTTTAGGGCACAAATTTTAAGTCGGGTGGTATTGCGTTATCGCCCGTTAGCAAGGCGTTATAAAGCTACTGTTAACGTGTTGTTTTTGTCGTGGGTGGTTCTGTGTTTGTGGGTGGTTTTTACGTCTAAATCAGCTTGAGTTTTCGCTTCGAGTTTGGCGGTTTCTTTTGCGTCGTCGCCAGTTAGCTTCAGCGAAAGATTAATATGCCACCGACCAATATCGTTCATATTAGCTTTAGTACAATGGCAATTAATTGTACGAGACTTTCGTGGGTTGGCGTGTGAAGAGTCTCATTTGAAATGTCATTTTGTGTCGTGTTTCGCAGGTGGGAACATTGTCGAGCCAGTAGCCAAAAAATAGTGGTATTGTTTTAGGCGTTGGGTTCAGCGCATTTGTTGAGATTGGAGTGCGCTTGAATCGCATTTATAACAAGCGCTTCAACCAGACAACCAACGCTTGGCATTTTTGGTTTAAAGAAGTTTAGTGATTACGGTGCTTAATTTGAGCTGTGGTGGCTTGTTGGTTGCAGCTTAAGCGAGCGTTATGCCTATCTGGGAGAATACAAAAAGGATGAATTATGCTTGGTAAAATTCTTAGTTTTTTTAGTTGGCTTTTGAGCTTATGGAGTAATTTATCTGACGAAGATAAGGAAAAGATTGTAGATATGATAGTGGATTCTTTTACACATATATTCAAAGCATTTTATCGCTCATCAAAGCAATCGGAGGAGTAGATGAAAAATTTGAAAGAATTTCTGAGTGCAACTGAAGATAGCTCGAACTCTAAAGAGTTGGCTCTTAAAAATGTATCTACTGGAGTAGCAAGTACAGTATTACAAAGTGGTGTGGTCAGTACTAAAAGTAAAGCTGAAAAATTTGGACAAGAAGTAACAAAATTAGCGGGCAGCGAAGACGTGATGTCAGAGTTGAGTGAAGAGGTGGGAGCACCACTATCAAATGAATCCGAAGAAGAGTTTGTAGCAAGGGCTAAGAAGTCATTCAAGAAAATCCTAATGACAAAAATGGCAAGTAAATAGGCATAACAATCTGTTTAAGAGTGATTCGCAACGCGTGGCATTTTTGCTATGCGTTGCGTTTTGTGTTTAAGGTGGTATGCGGGAGCTTCGGTATTGCGTTGCTCACACCTTAACAGGGCTACATGGATTCCCCCGG
>NZ_JBFRNC010000050.1:0-181252 GCF_041470825.1 Vibrio sp. 10N.261.55.A10
ACATTTCAGGACGGGACAAAGCTAATTAATAAGGGCCGGTCATTATGATCGGCTTTTTTGATCCTGAAGTTCAAGCTACTCGTATTTAGCTTTACAATTAATGTGAAGGTAAATGTTATGGCTACTGTTCAGAAGGGTATGAATGTCGAATATTTGGGGCACTTAGGAAAAGTATTGGTAATTGATGAGCAAGAGCAGTACGCGCTAGTAGAGACTTACAACGGGCATGAGCAGTACGCGGTGCCAATGGAAGAGCTTGAAGCACAACTGCCGTTATCATTAGAAGCCAGTCGATATTGAATTTGGCTCACCTACAAATATTTGTTGAAAACCAAAAAAAAGAGCCCTGAGGCTCTTTTTGTTATTTATATAGAAGCTAGAAGCGAGTTGTCTATTAACCTGCTTACTTACTGCGTTTAACAGCTAAGTGTGCGAGCGTGGTTAGAGCTTGCTTATATTCTGAGCCAGGAAGTACAGAAAGCTCAGCGATGGCTTTATCGGCCTCTTCGTAGGCTTTATTTGTTGTGTACTCTAAAGAGCCTGTCTCTTTCATTACAGCCATAATATCGTCAAGACGTTCCATGCCGTTCGCTTTCTCAATCGCTTCACGAATCATGCTTGCTTGTTCAGGAGAGCCATTATGCATTGCGTAAAGTAGAGGCAGTGTTGGTTTGCCTTCGGCTAGATCGTCACCAACGTTTTTACCCATCTCTTTACCATCTGCAGTGTAATCCATCACATCGTCAATCAGTTGGAAAGCGGTGCCTAGGTATTTACCATAGTTCTGCATTGCTGTTTCGATCTCTGGTGATGACTCAGTAAGAATCGCACCGATTTGGGTCGCAGCTTCGAACAAACGAGCAGTCTTAGAGTAGATCACCTGCATGTAGCTTTCTTCTGTGGTGTCTGGGTTATTGCAGTTCATTAATTGTTGAACTTCACCCTCGGCAATCACGTTTACCGCTTCACTCATTAGCTCAAGGATCTTTAAAGATCCTAGCGTTGTCATCATTTGGAATGAGCGTGTGTAGATAAAGTCACCCACCAAAACGCTAGCGGCATTACCAAAAGCGGCATTGGCCGTCGCTTTACCGCGTCTCATGTCTGATTCATCGACAACATCGTCGTGAAGCAGGGTTGCGGTGTGAATAAACTCGATAAAGGCTGCAGAGGTGATATGAGCTTCACCTTGATAACCAAGTGCGCGAGCAGATAAAAGAGCAAGCAAAGGGCGTAGGCGTTTGCCACCACCGCTAACGATATAAAAACCAAGCTGGTTGATTAAACTTACGTCAGAATTAAGTTGGGCTTGAATTGTTTCATTCACTTTTGCCATATCATTGGCAGTAAGCGTTTGGATAGCTTTAAAATCCATTGTTCATCCGGCTGAAGTTAGACCCTGTAAGGCTTATACGTTGTATTTAATTGTTGAATAATACACTAAAAAACGTTGATTAATACATCGCTAAAGGGCATGATTGCCGCACTTTTCTTTGGCGAACAGGTTTTCGCCAATTTTTTAAAAATATGGCTTGTCATAGCGCCATGATTCCCGTAGAATCTGCGCCCTATTGATTAGTTTAGCGCACACCCGAGTTGTACAATTAACAACCATAGGCTGTGCGGAAAAAGCGGAGTAAAATATGTACGCTGTTTTCCAATCTGGTGGCAAACAACACCGAGTAAGCGAAGGTCAAACACTTCGTTTAGAGAAATTAGACGTTGAAACTGGTGCAACTGTTGAATTTGATAAAGTTCTTCTTGTTGCTAACGGCGAAGAAATCGCTGTTGGTGCACCTCTTGTTGAAGGTGGCAAGGTTACTGCAGAAGTAGTACAACACGGTCGTGGCGATAAAGTAAAAATCGTTAAGTTCCGTCGTCGTAAGCACTCGCGTAAGCAAGCTGGTCACCGTCAGTGGTTCACTGAAGTGAAAATCACTGGCATTAACGCTTAAGTATTAGGAGAGTTTAACAATGGCACATAAAAAAGCTGGCGGTTCTACTAATAACGGCCGCGATTCAGAAAGCAAACGTCTTGGTGTTAAGCGTTTTGGTGGTGAATCTGTTCTTGCAGGTAACATCATCGTTCGTCAACGTGGTACTAAGTTCCACGCTGGCACAAACGTTGGCATCGGTAAAGACCACACTCTTTTCGCTCTTACTGAAGGTAAAGTGAAATTTGCTGTTAAAGGTCCTAAAAACCGTAAGTTTGTAAGCATCGAAGCTGAGTAATTTAATCTTTAACTAGATTATTTTATTAGCTTTCAAGCTGAATTCAAAAGCCCTGCCGATTCGGCAGGGTTTTTTATTTATAGCAAGAATAAAAAAGCAGACGCTCTTGTTTTGGTTTTGAGAAGCCGTTTTATTTTTTGATAAACAGATTAGTTTTTAAGAAATAAGAAGCAAAGAACCTCTCCTTATTTGTTCCTTGGTTGCAGGTCGGCCTAGATCTTAGGTGATCGATCTAAACACGGATCTGCTAGAATTTATATCACTCCTTGATGAGTGGTAACGCAACGTAAGTGCGGAGTTAAAAAATGAAATTCGTTGATGAAGCGGTAGTAAAAATAGAAGCCGGTGATGGCGGTAATGGTACAGTTAGCTTTTGGCGCGAAAAATTCGTCGCTAAAGGTGGTCCTGATGGCGGCGACGGTGGTGACGGCGGTGATGTTTACATCCAAGCGGATGAGAACTTAAACACACTGATCGATTACCGTTTCCAACGTTTTTACAATGCAGAGCGTGGCGAGAATGGTCGCGGCGGTAACTGTACTGGTAAACGTGGTAAAGACATTACGCTGAAAGTACCAGTTGGTACGCGTGCAGTTGATATCCACACCAACGAAATCGTTGCTGAAGTTGCTGAACACGGCAAGAAAGTAATGGTTGGTAAAGGTGGTTGGCACGGTCTTGGTAACACGCGTTTTAAATCGTCTGTTAACCGCGCTCCTCGTCAAAAGACAATGGGTACTAAAGGCGAAGTTCGTGAACTGCGTTTAGAGCTTCTTCTATTAGCTGACGTTGGTATGCTTGGCCTACCAAACGCAGGTAAATCTACTTTTATTCGTTCAGTATCTGCTGCGAAACCAAAAGTGGCTGATTACCCGTTCACTACTTTGATCCCAAGCTTGGGTGTGGTAAGTGTTGTCCCTGAAAAGAGCTTCGTTGTTGCCGATATCCCAGGACTAATCGAAGGCGCAGCTGATGGCGCTGGCCTTGGTATCCGATTCCTTAAGCACCTTGAGCGTTGTCGTGTTCTTCTGCATATGATCGACATTATGCCGATCGATCAATCTGATCCTATTCAGAATGCACTAACGATCATCGATGAGCTTGAGCAATACAGTGAAAAAGTTTCACAAAAACCTCGCTGGTTAGTGTTCAATAAAGTTGACCTAATGCCAGAAGACGAAGCAGACGAAAAGATTCAAGAAATCATCGATGCTTTGGGCTGGGAAGGCGAGTACTTCAAGATCTCTGCTGTGAATAAAATCGGCACCAAAGATCTTTGCTTCAAACTAGGTGAGTTTATGGAAAACCTACCTCGTGAAGTTGTAGAAGTTGAAGAAGAAGAAAAAGTAGACTTTATGTGGGATGACTACCATAAAGATGCGATGAGCGGTAAGAATGTCGTTACTGAAGATGACGACGATTGGGACGATTGGGATGACGAAGAGGATGACGGCCATGTTATCTATGTTCGTGACTAATCCTCTTAGTTTCTCATAACGCATCGGTCGCTTCTTACAAGTACACTGATAGTTTTATTAAACCGCAATGAAAATTGCGGTTTTTTTGTATCTAAATCATGACGTCTTACTGTTTTTTATGCAAAATTTATCTTTAGATAATTAACGCCTATGGGAAGGAAATCATGGCATCAAAGCAAAGAGCGATCTCAAGACTCGTCGCTCAATCAGGACAAATGTTATTGGCGCACGGGGCAGAGAGCACACTGGTCGGCGATATCATGCGTCGCATCGGTATTGCTTGTGGGGTGAATGAGGTTGAAGTCGCACTGTCAGCCAATGCGCTTGTTGTAACTACCGTAATGGATGATCACTGTATTACCACTACTCGAAGTTGTGCTGATCGTGGCATTAACATGCAGGTTATCACCGACATTCAACGCATTTGCATCATGATGGAGAAGGGAATTCTCGATTATGATTTGGCGTATAAAAAGATTCAAAACATCAGCCCCGAGCGCTACAACCGTTGGTTAGTGGTTGTGATGATAGGGTTGTCGTGCGCCTCTTTTAGCCACCTTGCGGGCGGAGACTGGCAAGTCTTCATGATGACTTTTATTGCTTCAGCTTGCGGTATGATCGTCAGGCAAGAGATTGGGCACCGCCATTTCAATCCGCTATTAAACTTTGCTATCACAGCATTCGTTACCACGACCATTTCAGCTCAAGCCGTACTTTACAATATTGGCGGCCAACCCACGATCGTGATGGCTTCATCTGTATTAATGTTAGTACCTGGTTTTCCTCTGATTAACTCCGTCGCTGATATGCTTAAAGGCCATATTAATATGGGGTTAGCGCGCTTTACCATGGCCAGCTTATTAACTCTGGCGACGAGCTTGGGCATTGTCGCGGCGATGAGTCTATCAGATGTTTGGGGGTGGGCAAGCTAATGAGTATCTTCGAACTGTTTTTAGGTTTACTCAACGATATGTTTTTCGCAGCGATTCCGGCTGTCGGATTCGCATTGGTGTTTAACGTTCCGCAACGCGCTTTAATTTATTGTGCACTTGGCGGCTCTATCGGTCATGGTAGCCGTTATTTGATGATGCACTTTGGGATTCCAATTGAGTGGGCAACCTTCTTCGCTGCGACTGTGGTCGGCATGATAGGGGTGCATTGGTCGCATAAACTGTTGGCGCACCCTAAGGTATTTACAGTTGCGGCTTTGATTCCTATGGTTCCGGGTGTCTTTGCCTTTAAAGCAATGATTGCCATGGTTGAGATTAATAGGGCTGGGTATAGCCCCGAACTGTTAGCGATGTTAATGGAGAATTTTTTGAAATCGATGTTCATTATCGCAGGGCTGGCGGTTGGCTTAGCTGTACCAGGGCTGTTATTCTACCGACGCAGACCTATCGTCTAGCATCAATTCTTTTAGTTAAGGACAGGACTTTCGATTTATGATCATCAGTATGATTGCAGCAATGGCCAATAACCGTGTAATAGGTAAAGATAATCAGATGCCTTGGCATTTACCTGCGGATTTTGCATGGTTTAAACGCTCGACTATGGGTAAACCAGTCGTGATGGGACGTAAGACCTACGATTCTATTGGACGCCCTTTGCCGGGTCGGTTGAATGTCGTAATCAGCCGTGATGAGAGTTTAAAGATTGAAGGTGTAACGACGGTAACTTCTATTGAACAGGCTCTAGAGCTACTCAGTGATGTTGAAGAGGTGATGATCATTGGTGGCGGCTCTATTTATGAGAGCTGCTTACCTAAAGCGGACAAGTTGTATCTGACTTACATCGATTTCGCCGTCGATGGAGATACACAATTTCCTGACTGGGGTGAAGGCTGGAAGCAGAGCTTTAACGAGAGCTATCAAGCTGACGAGAAAAACAAACACAACATGGAGTTTGTGATTCTCGAGCGTTAACTGTGGTTATCAATAGCTAGTCTCTGAAAAATGCTTGCGTTACCCTACCAAGGTAGCGCAAGTTTCTCGTATCTTTATAGCGCTTTCTGAGTGAAAAACTGTTTATCTTCCCAGCGAAGAATTGTCAATTCACCTCCCCAGACGCATCCAGTATCAAGTCCAATTACGTCTTTTCCGTTATAGCCTTCAAGCGCAGCCCAGTGTCCAAAAACAACGGTTTTATCGAGCTTTATGCGTTGCGGAAGGTCAAACCATGGCACTAATGGTTCATCGGTAATCTCATTCGGTGGTAGCTTACATGCCATGTCGAGACGGCCATCTTCAAAACAGAAACGCATTCTTGTCAGGCTATTGATCGCATAGCGATAGCGCTCAATATCATGTAAATCCTGATGCCATAAATCAGGCGCGTTGCTGTACATGTTTTCGATTAGCCATTGCCATTTATCGGACTTTAACAAGGATACGATCTCTCGATTTTCAACACGTGCTCTTTCTAGATTCCACTGCGGTGAGATACCCGCATGGCACATCACGAACTCTGGGTGTTCTTGAAGCAAAGGCTGTTGTCTTAACCATTCGATTAGCAGTTCACGATCTTCAGCATCAAGAATCGCTTGAGTCTTATCTTTTGGTTTCGCTGGAAATAGTCCTAAGGACACCGCCAGAAGATGTAAGTCGTGGTTGCCTAATACAACCTTAGCTGCGTCACCAAGGTTACGAATAAAGCGTAACGTCTCCAATGATTTAGGGCCTCGAGCAACTAAGTCTCCGGCGACCCATAAAGTATCTTGGTGTTTATCAAAGTTAATTTTTTCAAGTAGTCCTTGAAGTTCGTCGAAGCACCCTTGGATGTCTCCGACAATGTAATTCGACACAATAATTTCCTGTAGATACGGATGTACGGCTAATTAAGAATATTAGGGATTGCGAGTCTGAATGGGTCAACTTCGGTAATAAAATCAATGCCCTTGTTATCGGTCATCACATAGTGACCTTGCATAACGCCAACAGGGGTTTCGATGACCGTACCACTTGTGTAGGTGTACTCGTCGTTGGCTTCAATCACGGGTTGTTGGCCAACTACACCATCACCCTCAATGGTGAGCTGCTTGCCGTTAGAGTCGGTAATTAACCAGCGGCGAGACATAAGTTGCACCGTTGTTTTACTTAGATTTTTGATGGTAATAATGTAGGCGAAGACATAACGATTCTTCGTTGGCTCAGATTGTTCTTCTATGTACTTAGAGTGAACCTGGCATTTGATACAAGGCGTAGATATATCCATATTCGCACCTTTTGTTGTTGATATACTTAATGTAATTAAAGTATTACATAAAAAAGGCTCCTAACCGAAGTGTAGGAGCCTTTTTTATTTATTTGTCAGCGTTATGACTGTCGTACAACCAGTTTGCCATGTCGACAAACTGCTCGAGCGTTAAGTTCTCAGGACGCATGCTTGGGTTGATACCTAGCTCTTCAAGCACTTCCTTATCGATTAAGCTCTTGTAGCAGTTACGAACTGTTTTACGACGTTGGTTAAAGCCTTCACGACATACGCGATCTAGCCATTTCAGATCTTTTGCCGGATAAGGCAGCACTTCGTATGGCTGTAGGCGCACGACTGCTGAGTCTACTTTCGGTGGCGGAACGAAAGCCGTTGGTGGCACTTCCAGTACTGGTGTTACTTTGCAGTAGTATTGAGCCATTACAGTAAGACGACCGTAAGCTTTGCTGCCAGGACCTGCAGCCAAACGGTTAACCACTTCTTTTTGAAGCATAAAGTGCATGTCTTGCACGTCTTTATGGAATTCAAAAAGGTGGAACATCAATGGTGTAGAGATGTTATATGGCAAGTTACCAAAGATGCGTAGCTTATTGTTTGGCTTAACGAGCTCTTGGAAGTCGAACTTCATCGCATCGCCTTCGCGGATTGTTAGCTTATCAGCCAAATCCGGATGGTTACGAAGACGCTCTGCAAGGTCTCTATCCAATTCGATAACGGTAAATTTATCGACAAGCTTACCCACAGGCTCAGTAATAGCGCCTAGACCAGGGCCGATCTCTACTAGATTTTGACCTGGTAGTGGGTTAATGCTCGATACGATGCCATCAATAATGTATGGATCGTTAAGGAAGTTTTGACCAAAACGTTTACGCGCTTTGTGTCCTAAGTGGACATCATTTCTCATTGCTTTTTCTCTACTAATTCAATGGCGTGCGTGAGCGCTGTTCTAAAGCTCCCTGTATCGGCTTGGCCTTTCCCTGCCAAGTCTAAGGCGGTACCGTGGTCGACTGATGTGCGAATAAACGGTAAGCCAAGCGTGATGTTCACTGAGCGACCAAACCCTTTGTATTTCAATACCGGGAGTACTTGGTCGTGATACATACCTAAAACAGCATCTGCATCTTGCAAATATTTTTCATTAAAGATGGTGTCTGCTGGCAATGGGCCAACTAAATTGATGCCATCTTTTTGGCGAATTTTTTCTAGCGTCGGGGTGATGGTTTCTATTTCTTCACGCCCTAAGCAACCATCTTCACCAGCATGTGGATTCAAGCCACACACGTAGATAGTTGGTTTCTCAATAGCAAATTTTTCAACCAAGTCTTTATTCAGAATAGCAATAATTTGCTCTAATCTGTCTTCGGTCACTGCTTGAGATACATAAGCTAGTGGGATGTGCGTTGTTACGAGAGCAACACGCAGCCCTTCAGTTGCCAACATCATCACTACCAGTGGTGTATTGGACTTCTCTGCAAAGAACTCGGTATGGCCACTAAAAGCAACGCCAGCTCGGTTAATTACACCCTTGTGAACAGGGCCGGTGACAATAGCATCAAATTCATCATTCATACAGCCAATTGCTGCGGTTTCTAAAGTATTTAATACGTAATGGCCATTAGCCTCATTGAGTTGACCTGCAACTGCCGTTTCAGCAAGTGGAACGTGTTTCACTACCAGTGTGCCAGCGCGTTGCGGTTGCTTAGCTGCATTTGCATCGTAGTCCAGAAGATCGACTTCGATACCAAGAATTTTAGCTCGCTCGGATAGCAGTGTTTTATCAGCACAAACCACGAGTTGATGAGGCCAACTTTCTTGAGATAGAGCCAAAGTTAAATCTGGGCCTATCCCTGCTGGTTCACCTGCGGTTATGACAATACGTTTAGTTGTTGTCATCTTGGTCGTCCTCAACCATCTCAACAAAGGCACTTGCTCTTACTTCTTGTAGCCAAGCACCAGCTTCTTCGTTGAATTTACGGTTAAATAGAATTTGGTAAGCTTTGTTTTTCAAAGCTGAATCGGTACGGTCGACTTCGCGACGGTCTAGTACTTCAACAATGTGCCAACCGTGTACGGTTTTGAATGGCGCACTGATTTTGCCTTCTGGTAGCGTTTCTACTTGGTGTTTGAATTCTGGTACATACAAATCTGGTGTTTGGTAGCCTAGCTCACCATCTTGTACTGCAGAACCTGGATCTTGGCTGTATTGCTGTGCAAGGTCGCCAAAGCTCGCTTCACCTGTGTTTACGCGGCGCGTGATCTCTTCAAGTTGTTCTTTCGCGCCATCGTCACTCAAGATTACGGTTGGCTTAATCAAGATATGACGAGCATTCACTTCCGTTACTGCTACGGTTTCTAAGCCTTTCACATCTTCAATTTTTAGAATGTGGAAACCTACACCGCTACGGAAAGGACCGATGATGCTGCCTTTATTTTGCATTTTGATCTGGTCAGCAAAAATGGTTGGCATCTCTTCTTTACGCATCCAACCCCAATCACCACCTTGCAGCGCTTTAGGACCCTTAGAGTAAGTATATGCCATGGTGCTGAAATCTTTGCCTGAGTTCAGTTCTTCAACCAGTTCAGTAGCTTGAGCTTCTAACTCTTCTTTGGTTTGGTCATCATTAAAGCGCAGTTGAATGTGGCCAATTTTATATTGAACGGTCGCGTTAGTCTCTTGCGCTAAGATATCTGCTAGGTTATCAACTTCCGCAGGAAGAATATTGATACGGCGACGAACTAAGGCGTTACGAGCTTCACTTGCTGCAATCTCTTTTCTTACTTGCTCTCGAAATGCATTGTAGCTAAGGCCTTCTTCAGCAACCGATGCGGTAAGTTGTTCTACCGTTTGGTTGTTGTCTTTAGCGATACCTTCAATTGCTTGATCAAGTCGAGCATCATCAATACGAACACCGATACGTTCTGCTTCTTGAGTTTGAATAGTATCGATGATCAGTTTTTCTAGTACTTGCTCATTGAGCACATCTTGCGATGGCAGTGTTTGACCGCTTTTTTTTGCGTTGGCACGCAGTGTCTTCATCGAAGCATCGATGTCGCTTTGTAAGATAACGCCTTCGTTAACGATAACTTTTACGCTGTCTAGCTCAACCGGTGCTGCAAAGCTTGTTGATAAAGTACAAGTCGCTGCAATAGCAATTAATGTGCGTTTCCACAATGTCATGTGTAATCCTTTAAATTTACTGATGTGTTATCAATAAAGAAAATTAGTTATTTAAGAAGAATGGGCGACCGTAGCTCAAAGAGTTATCTGAACTGCTATCACCAATAGCGCCGGAATCAGATCCGATATTGGTACCAAAGCCAACAATACCGAAGTTCACACTGAAGTTGTTTTCGTATTCAGGTGTGGTATTCGGGTCACTAATGTTATTTGTCAAACGGTTACTATAGGTAAAGCCGATGTACCAACAATCCGATCTATAGTTTAAACGAGCTAACCACTCTAGATCTTCTTGTGTGGTTAAGTCATAGAAATATTGAGCACTGGTGCTCCATTTCGGTGAAATTTGGTAGGAACCAAGTAAACCCGCTTGCGAAATACCATCTCTTGTTATGGATGATACGTCAAAATCTACAGTTTCATTTATGTACTCTTCTGTTACATAGCGGTAGTTGGTTTGTATGTAACCGCCTGCGAAGCGATATTCTAATGTGCTGTTTGCAAGTTGCATTGCAGTAGTATCGATATCGTATTGCACGCCACCATGGTAGAACAGGTAGTCATCATAGTTGAAATCCATTTCAATAGCCCAAGACGAGTAATTAGTTTTTTTGCCTGAATCGTCGTTGTCTAAAGTCTGTTTTGTATCTTTGTCGATATAAAAAATTTGACCGAAAGAGATATTGAGGCGCTCTTTATACTCATCATCGAAGAAACGAGATGATGCACCATAACTAATTTGATTCGCAGATGCGATACGATCAACACCGCTATATTTACGGCTTCTAAATAGACCATAGTAATCGGTCTGCAGTAGTGTCGTATCGTAAAGACCAATGTCACTTTGATCTTCTTCTGGTACGTAAAGATACTGAACTTGAGGTTCGAGTGTTTGAGTGTAATTGCCCACAATTTTTGTATCACGTTCAAGAACGATACCTGCGTGGCTTCTAAACTCTGGAATAACTCGGCTTACCGATTCTTCTAAGCCTTCATAATCAGACCCCGCACCTGTATCAACGCCATCAAGGTCTTGTTGATAGTAAGTACCAAGTAGTCGAGCTTCTGTTGTCCAAGTACCCCAAGTATTGCCTACAGGAATGGTAATGCCAGGTTCCACGTGAATACGGTTCGCAGATGGTTTACCTGCAGCGTCGGTATCAAATATTGAGACATGACTGATCATGTCGAAATCTAAATACTCCATCACTTCAGGAGCATAGTAATTGTACTCTAGCTGTGGCATTAGGCGGTAAGGTAGGTTATTGCTTGTAGTCAGAACTTGGAAATCTCGAACAAGTACCGATGCATCCCAGTTTTGGGAACGGTATGTCGCTCGGCCTTCCTGAAGTAGTTGGCCATCTTCACGGTTACCAATACCAGAACTTAGATCGGTAAAGTAATCAATATCACTGACTTTTGAATAGTCGACTTCAAACAACCACGATTGCTGGAATATCCCTGAATGTTGGAGTTGAGCACCCCAACGGTCACCTTTTTCTGAGTATTTTTTGTCATCCGGCAAATATTCAGACTCGATACTACCTGAGCCAAAATCGCTCAAGTAACGGAATTTACTATTAAGTTGAGTGCCACGTTCTTGCATGTACTTGAAGGTGGTTTCCAAGTCGTAGTTTGGTGCTAAGTTCCAATAAACTGGGATTTCAGCTTCAAAACCATCGCTTGAACCATACGAAACTGTTGGGTACAAGAAACCGGTTTTACGTGTATCACCCACCGGTACTGTTAAGTAAGGTAAGTAAAAGACGGGAACACTTTGGATTTCAAAACGTGGATTATAAAAAGTGGCTTGTTCTTCGTCTTGGTCGACACTGATGCTCGATGCTCTTAGACGCCAAGCATTATCGCCGATAGGGCAAGAGGTAATGGAGCCATCTTCAATCTCATAAACCGCTTTACCTGTTTTTGCTATATAAACAGCATCTCCGCGACCGGGCTCGCAAAGGAATTCGTAATCGGTGTTCTCAAGCGTCATTTCATCTGTAGTCAGATTATTGGTCGCTCTGTCTGAGATAGATTTGATTTGACCATCACTAAAGTTTACGTTGCCTTCAGCTACAACGATATTTTCTTGTTGGTGCAGGGTTACGTTATCTGCAAGGATGGTCTTGTTCCCTTGCGTAACGACTACGTCACCTGAGTATATTGCCTTGTCACCATTGATAGCTTCTAAGCGATCTGACTCAACATGAGCGGGTAGCTGTGTCTCGTTTTCTGCAGCGGGCTCGATCAAGCATTGATCTATAGAGGGCATTTCCTGCACACTACTATCGGTGATTGTTTCAGCTTGAGTTGTCGACACGTATAACGCCGTACTTATAGACGCGGCTAACAAGGTGCGGGAAAAAGATTGCATGAAGTTGAACTATCCTGTGTCACTAGATGAAGGGTTGATCTAGTATCAATCCAATTAATAAAGCATTTTCCTTATGATAAAGGAAATAATAGCATTCAGCATCATCAGACAGCATTACTCAGATAAAATTCATAGATAGAGAACACATAATGCAAATATTTGGCAAAATTTTGGGCGCGTTTTTTGGCTTTTTATTTGGAGGGCCACTCGGTTTAGTTTTTGGTCTGTTTTTAGGACACCAATTCGATAAAGCTCGCGGATTGAACCAATCAGGCTTCAATAGCTCTGGTTTTGGTCGAGGTCCAAGCCAAGCAGAAAGACAGAACGAGTTTTTTAAATCCGCTTTTGCGGTTATGGGGCACGTTGCTAAAGCGAAAGGGCAGGTAACGCCAGAAGAGATTCAACTCGCTTCTACCATGATGGAGCGTATGAACCTGCATGGCGAACAGCGTAAAGCAGCGCAAGATGCATTCCGTGACGGCAAAGAGAGCGACTTCCCTCTGAACGACGTACTTGAGCGAGTTAAAATCTCATCGGGTGGTCGTTTTGATCTTCTGCAGTTCTTTCTAGAGCTTCAGGTATCTGCCGCATTTGCGGATGGAAGTTTGCACCCGAGTGAACGTCAAGTTCTGCATAAAATAGCGCAAGGGCTTGGGTTTTCGGCAGCACAACTAGAACGCCGCTTGCAGATGCAAGAAGCTGCGTTCCGTTTCCAACAGCAAGGTGGAAGCTTTGGTGGCCATCAGGGTCATGGGCAATCATCAGGTTGGCAACAGGCTTCGCAACAGAACCAACTTGGCGACGCATATAAGGTTCTTGGTGTGAGTGAAAGTGCTGACGGTAAAGAGGTGAAGAAAGCCTACCGCAAGCTGATGAATGAACATCACCCAGATAAACTGATGGCGAAGGGCTTACCGCCTGAGATGATGAATGTTGCGAAAGAGAAATCGCAAGAAATTCAGAATGCTTATGACCTGATAAAGAAAGTAAAAGGTTTTAAGTAATTGAACACTAAACCGAGTAATAACAAAGTTACTCGGTTTTTTATTAAAGGGAATTATATGACGGTAACGTATCAGGATGTTCTAGAGTTTTGGTTCGATGAGTTGACGCCTAAAGATTGGTTTACTGGCGGCGCCGAGATTGACACTTTGATAGAGTCTCGATTTTCTGAATTGCATAAAGCAGCCATTCAAGGCGAGCTATTTGAGTGGCGCCAAACTGCGCAAGGACGATTGGCTGAGATTATCGTACTTGATCAGTTTTCTCGAAATATTGGTAGAAAAAGTCCGACAGCATTTTCTGCTGATCCGATGGCGTTGGCTCTAGCCCAAGAGGCGGTAGCGGGTGGTTTTGATCACCAGCTTAACGAGCAACAGAAAAGCTTCCTGTATATGCCTTATATGCACAGTGAATCTTTGTTAGTCCATGAACAAGCCGTGGAACTCTTTTCTCAAACGGGATTAGAGCATAATCTGGACTTTGAGTTTAAGCACAAGGTTATCATTGAGCGATTTGGTCGCTATCCGCACCGTAATGAGGTGTTAGGGCGAGCTTCGACTCCCGAAGAGATTGAGTTCTTGCAGCAACCGGGCTCAAGCTTTTAATTGTAGAAATACGGTCAAAGAATTGAGAAGAGGCTAGAGGTTAATAAAAACCTCTCGCCTCTTTTTTACTTTAGTGATCAACTTTAGCCTTAGAGCTAGTTTGCTTGGTTGAGCGACCAATCGTATTCATAACTGATGTTTTGAGTATTGGTTACTGCTTCAATTCGATATTGTTCTAAGTGCTGAATAAGCTGTTTCTTCGTACCAAAATCCACAGCAAACCATTCGTAAATCGATGATAGTTGAAGCTTATTGTTTGTAACCATCACGCCTTTGTCACTGCTTACAAACTCAGTTGCAGCTTGCTCTAGCAAGGCTTCAGTATTTTTAGAGGTAAAAGCGTCAGGTTGTAAGTTAGGGCAACCTAGGCTGGCACAGTTCACTGCATAATGCGTGCGAGGATCTTGCCAAATTGGTCTTAGGATTCGGTGTTCAATGTCATTGAGTGTCAGTGATTTCCCATTAACGACTACCACATCATCCCCCCACGGACCGAAACTAAATAGTCCGCCAAGTTTAGTTATTGATTTGATCGGGTAGGCATCAAGAATCAAATCGACAGTCACGGCGTTATATAGATTAACCCAGTAGGCATACTGCTCCGCTTTTGAATAGTTGAGCGGATTCACCTGTTCGAGTTGCTTGATGTATTGCTTAAGTTTGGTCTTATCGGCAGTGTTCACCGCTTTATAGCTAACTAACGTATTTTGCCCCTGTTTAACCAAGTAGCTATCGAGGAATTGCTGCCAATCTTGATGAGATACCTGTTCTAGGTTGGTTTCGTCGCTTTGCTTCCAGTATGGCCAAAGATCGGATTTAGGCGCAGACCAAGCTAAGGTTGAGAAAAGTAGACTGACAATAAAAAGTAGTTGTTTCATGGCATTCTCCTGATGACTGACTACTAAGACCTTAAGGCTTACCATTTTCTTTCATTGCTCTTCATTTAAATAAACATATGAAGTTAAGTTAAAAGCTTAGCCAAATAAAAAAGGTTGGCACTTGGCCAACCTTTAGATTTATTCAGAAACGTCTCATTATTTTAGGAAGCTAGGAATCTTAGCTTCAAACTCTGAGATCTTATCGGCATGTTGAAGTGTAAGGCCGATATTATCTAAACCATTCAGTAAGCAGTGACGACGGAACTCATCAATTTCAAACGAGTACTCTTTGCCGTTCGCGCTGACTTTCATTGCTTCTAGATCAACCGTAATTTCTGCACCTTCATTCGCTTCAACGAATTGGAATAGCTCATCCACTTCTTGCTCAGTCAATCGAACTGGCACCATTTGGTTGTTGATCGAGTTACCGTAGAAAATGTCGGCAAAGCTTGGTGCGATCATTACTTGGATACCGTAATCGGCAAGCGCCCACGGTGCGTGTTCACGAGATGAACCACAACCGAAGTTTTCACGAGCTAAAAGAATTGAAGCGCCTTGGTAGCGAGCTTCGTTCATTACAAAATCAGGGTTTGGCTGTTGGCCTGCATCGTCTAGGAAGCGCCAATCGTGGAACAAGTGCTTACCAAAACCGATGCGGTTTACTTTCTGTAGAAACTGCTTTGGAATAATCGCATCAGTATCGATGTTGGCCGTATCTAGAGGAACGACTAATCCGGTGTGTTGTTGAAAACCTGACATGTTAAATCCTCTAATTAAAGTTCACGAATATCGACAAAGTGACCAGCGATAGCCGCTGCGGCTGCCATTGCTGGGCTAACTAGGTGCGTACGACCATCACGGCCTTGGCGACCTTCAAAGTTACGGTTTGATGTAGAAGCACAGCGCTCTTGTGGACCTAGACGGTCGTTGTTCATCGCAAGACACATAGAGCAACCCGGTAAACGCCATTCAAAGCCTGCTTCGATGAAGATCTTATCTAGGCCTTCAGCCTCAGCTTGTGCTTTAACTTGCTCTGAACCCGGAACGATAAGCGCTTGAACATGTTTCGCTACTTGACGGCCTTTCGCTACCGCTGCTGCTGCACGCATGTCTTCGATACGAGAGTTAGTACAAGAACCCACGAACACTTTATCTACGTTGTAATCAGATAGAGATTTACCGGCTTCAAGACCCATGTAAGCCAGCGCTTTTTCAGCTGATGCTTTTTCTACAGGGTCTGCGAAGCTTTCTGGTGCAGGGATTGGTGTGTCTACTGAGATAACCTGACCTGGGTTGGTACCCCAAGTGACTTGTGGTTTGATGTCTGCCGCTTCTAATGTAACAATTGCATCGAATTCTGCATCAGCATCGGTTTTTAACGTATCCCAGTATTCGATTGCTGCTTCTAGGTCTTCGCCTTCTGGAGAGAACTTGCGACCTTTGATGTACTCGTATGTCGTTGCATCTGGAGCGATTAAGCCTGCTTTAGCGCCAAGCTCGATTGCCATGTTACATACTGTCATACGACCTTCCATCGTAAGGTCGGTAATTGCCTCACCACAGAATTCAACTACGTAGCCAGTACCGCCAGCAGCCGTTGTTTTACCGATGATCGCTAGCACGATGTCTTTTGCAGTGATGCCAGGAGTAACCTTGCCTTTTACTTCGATCTTCATGGTTTTAGCGCGAGCTTGTTTTAGCGTTTGCGTAGCTAGAACGTGTTCCACTTCTGAAGTACCGATACCAAATGCTAGTGAACCAAATGCACCGTGTGTAGCCGTGTGCGAGTCACCACATACGATGGTCATGCCCGGTAGCGTAATACCTAGCTCAGGACCCATTACGTGCACAATACCTTGGTATTTGTGGTTTAGATCGTAAAGCGTGACACCAAACTCTTCACAGTTCTTCGATAGCGTTTCCATTTGGATACGAGCCATCTCACCAGAAGCGTTGATGTCTTTAGTTTGTGTCGATACGTTGTGATCCATGGTCGCGAAAGTCTTGCCAACTTGGCGAACTTTGCGGCCTTTCTCACGCAAGCCATCAAATGCTTGAGGTGACGTTACTTCGTGAACTAAGTGACGATCGATATAAAGAATTGGTGTTTCGCCCTTCGCTGCAACCGCAACGTGAGCGTCATAAACTTTTTCGTATAAGGTTTTTGCGTGCTGGTTTGTCGACATAGCTTTTCTTCCTTGGGAGCATCAGTCCCAGTGTTTGTTTCTAGCCAAGTCATGCGGTTTACGCTGACTTGGCTTGATATTATTCTTATGTACTTGCTTCTAATCGGAGCCTTTAGCTTATGAAGCTAAGATGTACTCAGCGATCTTGTCACCCATTTCAGAGGTAGTCAGCGCTTGGTTTTTGCCAGCAAGGTCTGCCGTTAGCTCGCCTGCTGAAAGTGCTTTAGATACCGCTGCTTCGATGTCTTGTGCTGCCGCTTCTTCGCCTAGGCTGTAACGAAGCATTAGCGCTGCAGAAAGAATTTGTGCAACTGGGTTTGCAATGTTCTTACCTGCGATGTCTGGTGCACTGCCTCCTGCTGGTTCATATAGACCGAAGTTGCTTTCGTTCAAGCTTGCAGAAGGAAGCATACCCATAGAACCAGTGATCATTGCGCACTCATCAGAAATGATGTCACCAAAGATGTTTGAACATAGCATTACGTCAAACTGAGACGGGTCTTTGATTAGCTGCATGGTCGCGTTGTCGATGTACATGTGGTTTAGCGTTACATCTGGGTAATCTTTAGCGATCTCTTCAACCACTTCACGCCATAAGATAGAGCTCTGCAGAACGTTTGCTTTATCGATTGAGTAAACGTTTTTGTTACGTAGACGTGCAGATTCAAACGCAATCTTGGCAATACGTTCGATCTCGTAACGGTGGTAAACCTCGGTATCAAATGCTTTTTCCGTTGCGCCTTCGCCTTCACGACCTTTAGGTTGGCCGAAGTAGATGCCGCCTGTTAGCTCACGAACTACAACGATGTCGAAGCCGTTACCTGAAATGTCAGCACGCAAAGGCGAGAAAGACTCTAGACCTTTGTGGATTTGTGCAGGACGTAGGTTACAGAACAGTTGGAAGTGTTTACGGAGAGGAAGTAGGGCACCACGCTCTGGTTGATCGTTTGGTGGCAGGTGTTCCCACTTAGGACCGCCGACAGAACCAAAAAGTACCGCGTCAGATTCTTCACAACCTGCAACTGTTGCTTCTGGAAGTGGACAGCCGTGGTTATCAATTGCGATACCACCAACATCATACTCTTCGCGAGAAAAGCTAATTGCGTGTTTCTTTTCAATCGCGTCTAGCACTTTGTGTGCTTGTTGCATTACTTCTGGGCCAATGCCATCACCAGGTAGTACGGCAATTTTGTATGATTTATCAGTCATGTTAATCCTTTAATTCTTTGTTACTGAGCTATTTAGCTCGTTTTAAATTTTGTCCCTAAAGCCAATAACATCGGCTCTAGGGCTCTGTTATTGGGTGTTTAAACTGTTGCGATTCTTTGCTGTTTCATTTCAGCAATGGTGTCTGCGCGTTGAATGCTATTAATAACGTGCAGTAGCGCCTGACCAGAGGCCTCAACGATATCCGTTGAAACGCCTGTACCGTGGTACTTGCGGCCTTTGTAGTTCGCAATAATATCAGCTTGGCCTAAGCCATCTTCGCCTTCACCTTTCGCGGTAAGGTCGAATTTATCCAATGCAATTTCGTAACCCGTTAAGCGGTAGATACATTGGTATAAAGCATCAACCGGGCCGTTACCGACAGCCGCTTCGCATTTCTCTTCATCACCACATTGCAGCTTGATGCTGGTGGTTGACATAACACTACCAGATTGTACGCTTAGGTAGTTAAGTTTATAGAAGTCATCTTCGTCACGTAGATTTGCGAAGTGCATTAGTGCTTCTAGGTCGTAATCGAATACTTGGCCTTTACGGTCAGCCAGTTTCAAAAAGTCTTCGTACAATGAATCTAGGTTGTACTCATTGTCTTTGTAGCCCATTGCGTCCATGTGGCTCTTAACGGCTGCACGACCACTGCGACTTGTTAGGTTCAATGCCTTGTTTTTCAAGCCAATAGACTCAGGAGTCATGATCTCGTAAGTGTTCTTGTTCTTTAGCATGCCGTCTTGGTGGATACCTGAAGAGTGGCTGAATGCGTTAGCACCGACGATTGCTTTGTTGTCTTGAATTGGCATGTGGCAAAGCTGGCTAACCAACTTACTGGTACGGTGAATCTCTTGATGATCCAAACCAGTATGAACACTTAGTAACTCTTGGCGAGTTTTGATGATCATTGCGATTTCTTCTAAAGAACAGTTGCCCGCACGCTCACCGATACCGTTAATAGTACCTTCAACTTGACGAGCACCGGCTTGTACCGCAGCAATTGAGTTAGCAACCGACATACCCAAGTCATCGTGACAGTGAACAGAGATGATTGCTTGGTCGATGTTTGGAACGCGATCAAATAGCGTTTTGATAATGCCACCAAACTCGTTAGGTACTGTGTAGCCCACTGTGTCTGGAATGTTGATGGTTTTCGCGCCCGCGTTGATTGCCGCTTCAACCATACGACATAGGTTATCGATAGGCGTACGACCTGCATCTTCACAAGAGAACTCAACATCGTCTGTGTAGTTGCGCGCATGCTTTACCGCTTTTACTGCCATATCGACAACATCGTCGTAGCTACGGCGTAATTTATCTTGCACGTGAACCGTTGATGTAGAAATGAAGGTGTGAATACGGAACTGCTCAGCGACTTTTAACGCTTCTGCAGCGGCATCGATATCCTTCGCTACAGCACGAGAAAGTGCACAGATTCGGCTGTCTTTAATATTTTTTGCGATGGTTTGTACTGACTCAAAGTCGCCTGGTGATGACACCGGAAAGCCCGCTTCAATAACATCTACACCCAGTCGTTCAAGTGCATAAGCGATCTGTAATTTCTCTTTTACCGTTAAGCTTGCAGCCAACGCTTGCTCGCCATCACGTAAGGTCGTGTCAAAAATTATCACTTGATCGTTCATGGGTGCTTCCTTATATCGATAATGAATCGATTGCTATCCAAATTATTATTAAGAATGATGTTCTTTTAAAAGTGCCAGTTACAAAAAAACCCGCTCAGCGCGGGTTTTAATATTTGTGTAGTTCTTGACCCACAACTTACCCGCGCGATTGGTTCACGATAAGGAGAAGTTTCAGCAGTCGAGAAGAAGAAAAAATCATTACACAAATATCCGTAAATAAACTGTTAACACCATATTTACCGCAATTTATTCTGAGCGTCAAACAAGAAAATCCAATATCAGCGTGCTTTGGCGGTGTTTTTTTTTGGTTTGTGCTGCTTGCGTGTTATTTGCTGGTGTTATCAGCTGATTGAGTGTTTTGTACTGGGCGGTTAGTTTATCGTTTGGCTGATGTGTAGGTTAAAACTTTGTAGTAAATCTTTTTGATGGAACGATTCACCAATAAAATTAAAAGGGTGGCTAAATTAATTAATCATTTGATTAAATAGTGAGTAATTAATCTTCTACAACCATGTCGATTTATCCCTATAATTAATCGTGTGATTAATTATAGGGATAGGTCTCAGTGATGGCAGCGCGTAAAGCGGGGCGACCTCAAAAAAACTTAGATGTTCGACAGTTATTGATTGAGCATGCTCGTGATCTGTTTGTCGTTCAAGCATACGACAAGGTCTCGACGCGCCTGATTGCTGAGCGTGCGGGTGTGAATATAGCGATGATCCGCTATTACTTTGGTAGTAAGGCCGGGCTGTTTGAAGCGATGCTGCGTGAAACGCTACGACCGATGCAATTGCAGATGCAGAGGTTGGTTGAAGAAAGCAGTCATGAGAACTTTCTTGATTTAATGAGGACTTACTACAAAGAGATGGTCAAGGTGCCGAAGTTTCCTCGCTTGATAGCCCAAGTGATGAATATGCCTCCCTCTGAAGTGCAAAGAGAGTTGCTCGAAAAGGTTTTCCTCGATGTTGCAAAGCCAGCCCAAGATGTCATTTTTGAAAAGCTGGTTGAACAAGGCATCTTAAAACAGAACATGGATCCAAAATTGTGCCGTGTTTCGTATGTAAGCTTGATGGTGTTTCCTTTCATCGCTCCGCCGCCTTTATTGGCAATCCATGGGATTGAAATTAATGAAGAATTTCTTAATCGTTTAATCGAACACAACATTCAACTGATGACTGAAGGCTTTATCAACGCGCCGAGCCCTTCTTCCGTGCAGGACCAAAGATAATGAAAATAAATAAAAAACTACTCTTCTTTCCAGCACTTGCGGTTGGTGTTATTGGCCTTGTCGCCGCGATTAACTTGAAGCCGGATCTTCCAACCAAACCTGCGGGTGATAGGGCTCGCTTAGTTGATACTGTGAGTCTAGAACAACAACTGATAGCGCCGTTAGCGGTCGGCTTTGGCAAAGTAGTGCCGAAAGTTGAATGGAAAGCGATTGCTGAGGTGACAGGACAGATCGTGTATCGACATCCAGATCTTGAAAAAGGCCAGGTGATCCCTGCAGGAACGGTCGTGCTCAAGGTTGATCCATTGGATTACGAATTGAAACTGATACAAGCAGAGGCGGATCTAAAATCAAGCCAAACCTCATTAGCGAAATTGAATCAAGAAGAAGACAACCTTAATCAGACTCTTAAGATCGAAAAGAATCGTTTGGTGATCAGCAATAAAGAGCTACAACGTAAACAGGATCTGCGTAAGAAAGGGCTCACCTCTCAATCGGATGTCGACCTGCAACAACAAAGCGCATTGTCTCAGCAGAAGTTGGTATTAGATATCGCGAACCAAATCGCGTTGATGCCAGATGAAAAGCGTGTTGCGGAAGCGGTGATTAAGGTCAACGTGTCTAAGGTAAAAGAGGCGCAGCGCTCTCTCGATAAGACCACGATCACTTTGCCAAGAGCGATGCGAATTGCTCAGGTTGATATCGAACAAAATCAAGTGGTTAACCTTCAGCAGGAGATGTTTATTGCTCACGGGATTAATGTCATGGAAGTAGAGGCGCAACTTTCTATTCACGATATGCAAACTTTAGCCTCCAGCTTTAACCAATTTCCTCGCGATGCTGCAGGAATCCCTAATCCTTATGAAGCGCCAATCAAAGCAAGCATTCAACTTAACAGCGGCAACCTGAACCTCAGTTGGCCAGCGAAGGTGGCAAGAATCAGCGAAACAGTTGATGAAAACCAAGCGACGGCGGGGATTATTCTCGAGATCGCTCAAGATTACTCGCAATTGCAACCAGACAGCGCAACGCCTTTGGTTAACGGTATGTTTGTCAAAGCCGAGATTGAGGGTGTCGCGAATCTAAGTTGGGTGGTTCCAGAGCGAGCACTGCATGGTGATAAGGTTTACCTGATGGATGACAACCAGCGTTTGCAAGTGGTCAATGTTGAAGTGCTTTATCGCAGAGACAATCAAGTGGTTGTGAGTGGAGAGCTACAAACTGGAGATAAACTGGTTCTCAATGATGTCCTGCCAGCAATAGAAGGCATGTTACTGAGAGAGTCCAACTCTGAAGAGGCTGAGCTTGAATCAGATACTCAGGAGAGTGCGTCATGATCAAGTTTTTCTCTCGGCACCCAACAGCAGCAAACTTGTTGATGCTTGGGTTGTTGATCTTGGGTATAAGCTCACTATCAACCATCAAACGTGAAACCTTCCCCGCTTACGATCCGCCTTACATTATGGCTGCGATTGTTTATCCCGGCGCCTCTCCACAAGAAGTGGAAGAGAGCTTGTGTGTGCGAATGGAAGATGCAGTAGACGGCTTAGCCAACATTGAAGAAACTCAGTGTGAAGCCATCGAAGGCAGCGCTCGTTTAATTCTAAAGTTAAATGAAAAAGCGGACATCGGCCGAATGCTGGTGGATGTGCAAACCCAGATCAACTCGATCAATGATTTCCCAACTGAGATTGAATCGCCTGTTGTTCAAGAGCTAGATTGGAATGAACCGGTTGTCGATATCGCTATAACAGCCGAAACGTCGTGGCCAGAACTTAAGGCCTACGCGGAAGATCTTAAGCGCACCATGAAGCTTGATTACGATGTATCTTTGGTCGAGGTTAGCGGCTTCTCGGATCATCAATATCGAGTGGAACTGGATACCCAAGCTATTCGTCAGTTGGGTTTGAGTGTCGGTGATATCGCGGATCAAATTGGTCGACAGAATGTAAAACTGCCGAGTGGTAACGTTGAAACACCAGACAAAAACTTTCTGATTCGTTTCGACGAGAGACGAGTTACGCCTGTTGAGCTGGAAAGCATCGTGGTTGGATCTGCGCCTAATGGCTCGGTGATTCGTTTGAGAGACATAGCCAAAATAACCGACCGCTTTGAGCTTGATGAGCAAAAGGTGCTATTTGATGGCAAGCCTTCAGCGCTGCTTAAGATCAGTAAGAACAAAGAAGACGATGCGCTGCGAATCAAAGAGAACGTAACACGATTCGTTGAAGATCAAAGCGCGATTGCTCCTGATGGCGTGACACTACAAATGACCAACGATCTATCATCGGTACTCTGGGATCGTCTAACCATGATGGTACGCAACGGCTGGCAAGGTATTGTGCTGGTGTTTGCTACTATGTGGTTGTTCTTCAGTTTGCGATATTCATTCTGGGTTGCGGCAGGTTTGCCCGTAGCCTTCCTTGGTGGCTTGTTCTTAATGGCGAACCTTGGCCTATCGATCAACATCATGTCACTGGTCGGCTTATTAATGGCGATTGGTATTATGATGGATGACGCCATCGTGATTGCCGAATCGATAGCCTCCCATTTAGATAGGGGGCAAAACGTTGATGATGCGGTGTACAACGGTGTTAAGAAAGTGCTTCCCGGAGTACTGTCTTCTTTCTTAACCACGGTGTGTATTTTCGGTAGCTTACTGTTTCTTGATGGCGAGATGGGCGCTGTGCTTAAGGCCGTTCCTCAAGTATTGATTTTGGTGCTGTCGTTGAGCTTGATTGAAGCCTTCCTGATTCTACCTAATCACCTATCTCATTCATTACACAAAGAAAAAAATGACAAGCCAGCGCTGCGCTTTAAAGTGGTGTTGCTTGAGAAGTTTGAGAACTTCCGTAATACCACTTTGATGAACATGGTTGAGAAAGTCGTGACCTTCCGCTACGCCTTTATGGGCGGAGTGATTACGCTGTTGTTGCTTTCAGTCGCCTTGATTGCTGGTGGTGTTGTCAAATTCCAACCGTTCCCTGAGTTGGATGGCGATATTGCCGAGGCGCGTATCATTCTTCCGCCGGGGGCGTCACTGTCTCAAACCGAGATAGTGGTCGATAAGATTGTTGCATCAGCCGAGCGTTTAAATGCGCAGTGGAGCGAAGAGGTCGAAGAAGGCAACACCTTGGTTGAGCACATTACTAGCCAATTTAATGCCAACGCAGATGCCAACGAATCTGGTCCGCACTTAGCTACCGTGCGCTTAGATTTACGCGGAGCAGAGAGCCGTAATACCGTTATCGATGATTTCATTGATGCGTGGCGTGAAGATATTGGCGATTTAGCGGATCCTATTTCATTGGTGTTCAAGCAACCCACGATGGGGCCGGGCGGTCGTGCTATTGAAATCCGCGCCAAACACGATGACCTGAGCGCATTGAAATCCGCTTCTTTGGATATTCAGGAGTACCTTAATCAGTTTGATGGGGTGCATGGCGTGCTTGATGACATGCGCATGGGTAAAGAAGAGATCTTGGTGAAGCTGCGCCCTGGAGCCGAAACCTACAATGTGAATGGGCAGATGATTGCATCTCAGTTACGAGCGGCTTTCTTTGGGCAAACGGCGGACGAGATTCAAATCGGTGTTGAGAATATCTCGATTGAAGTGCGTCTTGATAAGGAACAAGCGGGCGACATACAGCAGCTAGCTAACTTCCCAATCATTACCGCAGATGGCAGTCAGATCCCGCTAGCAACGTTGGCGACATTAGATTTCCAGCGTAACTACGTGCGAATTCAGCGTATTGATGGGCTGAGAACCATCAGTATTTTTGGTGATATTGATAATAAGAAAGCGAGTTCATCCGCGATTCTGGCTCAGTTCCAAAAAGATGAAGCCGCCAAACTTATTCAGAAGTACCCGGGTTTACGCTTTGATTTCGAAGGGGAGGCCAAGGATGCAGCCAAGACTGGCGCTTCGATGGGCAAAGGATTCTTGCTCGGCTTATTCGGCGTGTTTGCGATTCTTAGCTATCAGTTCAGAAGCTATTTAGAGCCTGTGGTCGTGATGTTAGCGATTCCACTCGCTTTTATTGGGGTGGTCGTTGGTCACTGGATACTTGGCCATTCTTTGAGTATGCCAAGCATGATGGGCTTTGTGTCGCTTGCCGGAATTGTGGTTAATGATTCCATCTTGTTGGTGCAGTACATTCGTCACCATGTCGATGAGGGAGATAGCGTGCATGACTCGGTGGTGAAAGCCAGTCGCGAGCGTTTCCGAGCGGTATTCTTGACCTCAATGACGACTGCGGCAGGTTTGCTACCGCTGTTGACGGAAACCAGCTTACAGGCTCAGGTTATCCAGCCACTGGTTATTTCGATCGTATTCGGCATATTTGCCTCGACCTTATTAGTATTGTTTATGATCCCAGCGGCCTACGCGATATTGGCGGATTTCGGTTTGGTGAAAAAGCACGAGCCATTAGCCCTATAGCCTTTAGCGCTATTATCATTTGCGAGTACTACTATTATTAGCGAACGCTATAACCATTAACACGATAGAAGTAGCGTTTGCTTACTTATACTAAGAAGTAAAAACATAGAAGAATAAAGCGGCCTTGGGTCGCTTTATTTTTATCGGTTGCATCTATCGCCATCCTGACTTGATCCATTGACCTGTCTATCAAGCATGGGAAATTTCATTTTAGTTCATTCAAAACGTCACTTAACTGTCATTTGTTGGGCATAACTTGAGCCTTAACTGAATAAGGATTGTTAAGGAGATCGTATGCGTACTATCGAACCTATTGTCCGCTGGGATGTGGCATTTTCTGTTTTCTGTTTAAACAACCGCTATGGCGGGCAACATGCAACGCTCAGTAAAGCGGTGTCTCATACTGGAGATGGACACCTTTATGTTTTGATTGCCTTGATTGCACTGCTGGTCGATAGCAACACCGGTCGAGACTTTCTTTTGGTGGGCTTAACCGCCTTCGCAATCGAACTGCCTATTTACTGGTTTGCTAAAAATACCCTCAAGCGCCGTCGACCAGCTGAATTCTCTTCACTACTTCACTCTCATATTGTGCCATCCGATAAATACAGTCTGCCTTCAGGGCATTCCGCTGCTGCTTTTGTTATGGCGACCCTAATCGGGCATTTCTATCCGAGCTTGTACCTCTTTAGCTTGGTGTGGGCAACTGCGATTGCAGGCTCTCGAATCCTGCTCGGTGTGCACTTTTTAACGGACGTACTGATTGGCGCAGCCTTGGGCATCGCTTGTACCAGCCTCGCTATCAGCTTCATCCTGTAATTATTTTGTTGGCAACCACTGCCGAGCTTAAGTGGTAAATTTAAAGGAACATGCATGAAAATTTTATATGGCGTACAAGGCACAGGAAATGGGCACATCGCTCGAGCGAGAGCAATGGCCGTTGCTTTTCGTCAGCAAAATATTGATGTCGATTTTCTGTTCTCTGGGCGAGATGAGAGCAAATACTTTTCGATGGAAGCGTTTGGCAACTATCAGACCCGCAGCGGCTTAACTTTTTACAGCGAGCAGGGGCAGGTTAAATACGGCAAAACATTCATGAAGAACAACATCTGGCGATTTCTCCGTGAGATTAACCAGATCGATCTTACGCCTTATGACTTAGTGATTAATGATTTTGAGCCTGTCACTGCATGGGCGGCTAAGAGACAAGGTGTGCCATGCATTGGGATAAGCCACCAGAATGCGTTTCGTTATGATGTACCCAAAGAAGGGGGCAACTGGATTGAACATTCAGTGATTCAACATTTCGCCCCAACCGAGCACTCTATTGGCTTGCACTGGTATCACTTTGAACAGCCGATTTTGCCGCCTATCGTTCACACGCTGGTTGGTGAGCAACAAACCAAAACAGCACAAGACTTTACGTTGGTCTATTTGCCATTTGAGGATCTTGAGTCGATCTCAGAGCTGCTGATGAAGTTCATTTCGCAAAACTTTGTCTGTTACCACCCGGATGTGATTGAGCATAGCCGAGTTGAAAATATTGAGTTCAAACCACTGAGTCATGCGGGCTTTCAATTCGACCTCAATCAGTGCTCTGGTGTGGTCGCAAATGGCGGCTTTGAATTGCCATCTGAAGCCCTAACTTTGGGGAAGAAATTGCTTCTCAAACCACTCGAAGGACAGTTCGAACAACAGAGCAATGTGGCGACGCTAGAGGCCCTTGGGTTAGCTCAAACCATGACGTTTTTAGATGCGGCTATCTTGCGTGCTTGGCTCAGTGAAAAACAGGCCGAAGTGGTCACCTATCCAGACGTGGCAAGTGCACTCGTTGAGTGGGTATTAGCAGGGAATTGGTCTAATCAAGATGATTTAAGAAAGCAACTTTGGGACAAGGTCGACTTTCCAAGTTATGCATCGCTCACCTAACTCATAAGTGCTATTTCTGAATTGGCCGGTTGAACAATTCACGAGTTCAATAAATTGTAACAAATGTAACCAAACGATAGAACAGCTAAATAAGTCGAAATTAAACTCATAAGTGACGCATTTTATGTTTTTTTATAACTCTATAAATAATTGATTTTTAGATGTTGTTTAATCATTAAGGTAAAATAAAATTATTCTTTATCAATCTTGTTGGTAGCTCGAGATGCATTGGTTAATAGTAATGTCAATCCGAAAAACATCGGTCTGATAAATATAAGAATTAGTGGTTATCTATTCTCATACCATTACCAATTTAACGCTGTCGAACCGACAAGAGGCAACTTGAATGTTAGATAAGAAAGACGCAATGAGTGCTATTGCAAGCTACAGAATGGAAAGCACACTTCGTGGAGTCGACTTAAATCTTTTGACTGTATTTGATGCAGTTATGCAAGAGCAAAACATTACACGTGCAGCTCACAATCTGGGTATGTCTCAGCCTGCTGTAAGTAATGCTGTTGCTCGTCTAAAAGTGATGTTCAACGACGAACTATTCATGCGTCAAGGTCGTGGTATTCAACCGACTCAACGTGCTCGTCAGTTGTTTGGTCCAATCCGCCAAGCGCTACAGTTAGTACGCAACGAACTACCAAGTTCTGTGTTCTCTCCAGAGTCGTCTTCTCGCCTGTTCAAACTAGCGATTTGCAGCCCTTGTGATATGCGTTTTGCTCCTAAGATTATGTCGACAATCAACGAGCAAGCACCTAGCGTGAAACTGCACATGGATGCTGAATTCGATCGTCAACTTTCTGAGCGTATGCGCTACCAAGAAATCGACTTCGTTATTGATTACGCTCGTTTTGATGAGCAAGGCTTCTCAAGCACTGAAATCTTCCAAGACGAATTAGTTGTGGTTGCTTCTGCTTCTCACCCACGTATCAACGGTGAAGTTTCTGCGGCAGAGCTGCTTAACGAAAAGCACGCAAAACTGTCTCGCATCCATGGTCAACGTAGCTTCTCTGAGCAAGCTTACCGTGACCTAGATTGCACGCCTTTCTACGAAGGTACGAGTTTAAGCAACGTTCTTTACGTTGTAGGCCAATCTGAACTAGTAACAATTGCTCCTCGTTGGATGGTAGAACATGCAGCAAACAAAGAGCAGCTTCAGATTCTAGATTTCCCATTCGATAATGCGGCGATTTCTGGCTTCCTAAGCTGGCACGAATCAAGTGAAAAGGATAAAGGACACATTTGGTTACGAGATCAGTTAATGATGATCTGTGGCGAAGTAGTGGCACTTAACTAGACACTAATCCCTATGATTTATAAGCCCTAAGCTAGGAGACTGGCTTAGGGCTTTTTTATGCGCGCTATTTTAGTAGGTAGAAAACTAAGCGTTAGACGTACTATTACTTATAACTTTGAGCTTCATCAGTTGCCTTTTCCATGATCAGAGGTACACTTGTGCGCTCAAAAAAGCTTACAGGTGTAAGCCTAAAGGTAAAGAGATGGCCAATTTAGATTTTCATATCGTAAAAAGACTTCGTGACCAAATTGCCCAAGGCGGCAACCGTACAGCTTTGAAGCACAAAGTAGACAATGTATGGCAAGGCATTAGCTGGGAACAGTTTGGACAACAAATCGATACGCTTTCATTAGCACTATTGGCTCAGGGACTGAGAGTTCAAGATAAGATCGGTATCTATTCAAATAATATGCCTCAATGGACCGTGGCAGATTTTGCATCTTTACAAGCTCGTCTTGTGACTGTGCCGATTTATCCAACCAACACAGCAGCACAGTCGTCTTACATCATCCAAAATGCGGATGTGAAGATCTTATTCGTTGGTGAGCAAGTTCAATTTGACGCGGCGGTGAGCCTATTCGAAGAGTGTGAACAGCTAGAAGTGGTTGTCGCGATGTCTGATGATATCGATCTTCAAGGCCATAGCTTTGCGGTATCTTGGGCTGATTTCATGGCGCGCGGCGTTGAAGCACAACAAGCTGAACTTGACGTGCGTCTTGCTGATGCAAGCATGGACGACCTGCTGACTCTTATCTATACCTCTGGTACCACAGGTCAGCCAAAAGGCGTAATGCTTGATTACACCAACATTGGCTACCAGTTAGAAGGCCACGATGAGCGCCTTAGCCTAAGCAAAGACGATGTCTCATTGTGTTTCCTACCGTTATCACACGTATTTGAGCGTGCTTGGACGTTCTACGTTCTTTATAAAGGCGCAACCAACTGCTACCTGCAAGATACGATGCAAGTGCGTGATGCGCTAAGTGATGTGAAACCTACTGTAATGTGTGCGGTTCCACGCTTCTACGAGAAGATCTTCTCTGCGATTCACGAGAAGGTATCTAAAGCACCATTTATTCGTAAAGTGCTATTTACTTGGGCGGTGAACATGGGAGCAAAGCTTTCAGTTTGTCACCAAGAAGGTCGTACTCCATCGTTGATGCTGAAGAAGAGCCATGCGCTAGCTGATAAGCTTGTGCTATCTAAACTGCGCGCTCTACTCGGCGGTAACATCAACTTCATGCCATGTGGTGGCGCGAAGCTTGATGAGACGATTGGTCGTTTCTTCCATGCTATCGGCATCAACGTAAAACTTGGCTACGGCATGACAGAAACCACGGCAACAGTATCTTGTTGGGATGATCGCTGTTTTAACCCTGATTCGATTGGTATGTCGATGCCGGGCGCAGAAGTAAAAATTGGTGCTAAGGACGAGATTCTTGTTCGCGGTCCAATGGTGATGCGTGGCTACTACAAGATGCCAGAAGAGACAGCTAAGACATTCGATGAGCACGGTTTCTTGAAAACCGGTGATGCGGGTCATTTTGATGAAAATGGTAACCTGTTCATTACTGATCGTATCAAAGAGCTGATGAAAACTTCTGGTGGTAAGTATATTGCCCCGCAAGTGGTTGAAGGTGCGATTGGTAAAGATCACTTTATCGAACAGATTGCTGTTATCGCTGATACACGCAAATTCGTTTCTGCGCTGATTGTTCCTTGTTATGACTCGCTAGAAGAGTACGCCAAAGAGCTTAATATCAAGTATCACGATCGCGTTGAACTGGTTAAGCACCACCAAATCGTCGAGATGCTAGAAAAGCGTGTGAATGACCTACAGCAAGAACTGGCTAAGTTTGAGCAAGTAAAGAAATTCAAACTGCTACCAAAAGCATTCTCTATGGATGATGGCGAACTGACGCCGACCCAGAAACTGCGCCGTAAAGTTATCAACGATAAGTATCAAGACGAAATCGAAGAAATGTACAACGAAAAGCCTAAAGATAAGTAGTTTTCTGCTTAGATAAATTTTCAGTTGTTTAAAAATCCCCCTACGAATGTGATTGCATTTTTAGGGGGATTTTTTGTATCTAATGACACAGCACAATGTGCGAAAGCGCACACCAGCAAGCTCGCGGTTTATCGATAAATAGCGGTCTATTAAAATATTAAGTGCTTTTTTTTGTTCGCTAACTAGTGTTTAAACCTGGCGTGAGGGGCTGAGTTGGGTTTTATTTAATGCTTTGAGCTAATAGTTGGTTTTTTGGCACAGTTGCCGAATAACAGGTGTTAGACCAGATGATAATAAAGCGTTAAAGTTGTTTCGTATTACTGTTTGTTGTTATCACGACAGACAGCCATAGCCGAAAAAGTGGAAGTATTTCGAATTAGGCTACGAATAAGCCCTAGACTATGAAAAAACCAGCCCAACATGTTCACCAAATATGATTGGAAACTGGTGAGGAGAGCAATATGACAACAAAACCTGAAACAGCCATGTCATCCGGCGCTGAAATGTTATCCGGCGCTGAGATGGTGGTGCAGTCTCTAATTGAAGAGGGTGTAGAACAAATCTTTGGTTACCCAGGTGGTTCTGTACTTGATATCTACGATGCGCTGCATGCTAAAACTGCTGAAATCAAACACGTATTAGTACGACACGAACAAGCTGCTACCCACATGGCAGATGGCTATACTCGTTCTACCGGCAAACCGGGCGTAGTACTTGTGTGTTCTGGTCCAGGTGCGACCAATACCGTTACTGGCATTGCAACAGCCTACATGGACTCAATCCCAATGATTGTTATTTCTGGTAACGTACCAAATAACCTTATTGGTAACGACGCCTTCCAAGAGTGTGACATTGTGGGTGTATCACGCCCGATCGTTAAACACAGCTTCTTAGTTAAGAAAGCGAAAGATATCCCTGAAGTCGTTAAAAAAGCATTCTATATTTCAACGACAGGACGTCCCGGTCCTGTGGTTATTGATCTGCCGAAAGACATCTTAAACCCACAAATCAAGCTTCCTTATGAATACCCAGAAACGCTCAAAATGCGTTCGTATAACCCAACGGTTACGGGTCATAAAGGTCAGATCAAAAAGGCGCTAAAAGCCCTTCTTGAAGCGAAGAAGCCGGTACTTTATGTCGGTGGTGGTGCGGTTATTTCTGAGGCAGATAAGCCGCTGTTAAAATTAGCAGAGGCACTGAATTTACCTGTGGTAAGCACCCTAATGGGGCTTGGCGCTTTCCCTGGCACCCATAAGAACTCTTTGGGTATGTTAGGCATGCATGGTTTATATGAAGCCAATATGGCGATGCACAATGCGGATTTGATCTTTGGTATTGGCGTACGTTTCGATGATCGAACGACTAATAACCTAGATAAGTACTGCCCTGATGCGAAGATCATGCACATTGATATCGACCCATCTTCGATCTCTAAGAACGTAAAAGTGGATCTACCGATTGTAGGTTCTGCTGAAAAGGTTCTAGAGAGCATGGTGAACTTGCTCGTTGAGCAAGGCGGCACTAACGATGCAGAAGCGATTGAAAGCTGGTGGAGTGAAATCAAGCAGTGGCAAGAGCGTGACTGCCTAGCTTACGAGAAATCGTCTGAGCGCATCAAACCACAGCAAGTAATTGAAACACTGCATAAAGTAACCAATGGCGATGCCTATGTTGCTTCTGACGTAGGTCAACACCAAATGTTTGCTGCTTTATACTACCCGTTTAACAAGCCACGTCGTTGGATTAACTCTGGTGGTCTAGGCACGATGGGCTTTGGCCTGCCTGCTGGTATGGGCGTTAAGTTTGCTAAGCCAGATGAAGAGGTGGTTGTGGTAACCGGTGACGGCAGTATTCAAATGAATATCCAAGAGCTGTCGACTGCGCTGCAATACAATATCCCGGTTAAGATTATTAACCTTAACAACCGTTTCCTAGGCATGGTAAAACAGTGGCAAGACATTGTTTATCAAGGCCGTTACTCTAACTCATATATGGACTCTGTTCCTGATTTTGCTGCTATTGCTGAGGCTTATGGCCACGTTGGTATGCGTATTTCATCTCCGGATGAACTGGAATCAGGTTTGGAAAAAGCACTAGCGATGAAAGACCGTTTGGTATTTGTCGATATTAGTGTGGATGACACCGAGCACGTATACCCAATGCAAATCAAAGGCGAGGGTATGGATAACATGTGGCTAAGCAAAACGGAGAGAACATAATATGAGACACATTATTTCACTACTAATGGAAAACCAACCTGGTGCGCTTTCTCGTGTAGTTGGCTTGTTTTCTCAGCGTGGCTACAACATCGAGTCTTTGAACGTATCGCCAACCGATGATCCGACGCTGTCTCGTCTTAATGTAACCACTAACTCGAGCGAAATGCAGCTTGAGCAGATCCAGAAACAGCTGCATAAGCTAATCGACGTACTAAAAGTGCAAGAAGTGTCTGAACTTGAACACATTGAACGTGAGCTGTTGATGGTAAAAGTACGTGCGAGCGGCTTTGCTCGTGCGGAAGTGAAGCGCACAGCGGATATCTTCCGTGGTCAGATCGTTGATGTTACGGCTTCTCAATATACGGTTCAAATGGCGGGTACTAGCGAGAAACTGGATGCCTTCATTCAGGCGCTGTCTGAAGTGACGGAAGTGCTTGAAGTGGCTCGAAGTGGTGTTGTTGGCATCGCACGAGGCGAACGTGCGTTGAAAGCCTAGACGATAAGTCTTTAAAAAATAACTTTAAAGCCGCTTTTTTAAGCGGCTTTTATTTTGTTAATTTTTTAGAGTGCTATAATCCCGCGCTGCACTTCCATTCATCTGAGTTAGCAATGCGAAATAAAAAATCAATAATTACATTGCTGATTATCTCTATCATATTGTCTTCTGCAGTATGTCTGTATTATTTGCAGCGCTACAAAGAAGTAAAACAGCAGAGCTTTGACTACTCAGCTAAGCAAGCCGTTCATCAGTTAGTGTATGCCAAGCGAGATTATGATCTTCTCAAGACTCAGTTAGTCTCGGTCATGGAGCTACTCAGTCATAGCCAGAGCTTGGTTAACTTTGCTTCCTCTCCCTCAGACCAAACCAAACATCTACTTGAAGAGGTCTGGCAATCTGTTCTCGTGAACCAGAAGTGGTATACACAAATCCATCTGTTAGATGTCACTGGCAAAGAATTGGTGCGTGTTAACTATTCCTCTGATACCGGTAGAGTGACGTTTCCTCAACAGCTGCAAGATAGGTCGGATTCTAACTACTTCCAATACGCTCAAAAACTAGAAGCCGAACAGATTGGCGGTTGGGGTATTGAGCTTGAAACTGAGCATGGTGAAGTCACCTTCCCTTATTCGCCGGTAATCCGTGTCTTTACCCCAGTAGAAACCCCTGACGAAAGAGTAGGCTACCTCGTCATCAATCTTGATGTATGGGGCTTATCGTCGCGTCTGAGCTTTTCACCAGATAACGATCTTAGAGCAGAAGTTCTCAATGACGCGGGTTACTTCATCGCGAGTAACAACAGCGGTAAGTTGTTCGGAGACTCTATTCCTGAAAGAAAAGGCTATAACCTGAAAAATATCGCGCCGAAGACGTGGGATGCGATCTCCAATGATCAGGTGGGATACGTTTTTGAAGATGGTAATTTGTTTGCCTTTAACACGGTTATGCTCGCGAACAGTCAAAAGGTCCATTTACTGATTCAACTTAATCAAAAGCAACTGATGGATCGGGCTGAGCGTGATCTAGATGATTTGGCCCATGAAGAGATCATTGTTCTGATTACGGTGCTGATATTCGCTTTCCCGTTTGCTTACCTGGTGACGCACTGCCGACGCCGAAGCCTAGAGAGTAAATTGGCACGCGCCGCATTGAATGGTATGTCGGCAGTGATGATCTCTGACAAGCAGCACCGCACAATGATGATCAACAACGAATTTGAGAACATGACTGGGTACTGCAAAAAACAGGTGATCGGTCAAAATGCATTGCAGTTGCTGCTTGAGAATACCGACCAAGTGCTCTCAAGCTCGGCTATTTGGAGTCATTTAGGGCAAGAAGAAGTATGGGAAGGGGAGGTTCAGTGTAAGAACAAGCTGCGTATTCCTTTTACTGCGATCATGCGAGTGCATGCGGTCAAAAACAATTCAGGCAAAGTCAGTTACTACATCACCTCGTTGGTTGATATTTCCGTAAGGAAGGAGCTTGAGGTACGTTTGAGGATCTTAAGTGAACGTGACTCTTTGAGTAATCTCTGGAACCGACGAAAATTCGAAGAGCAGCTGGCCTACTATTCTCGCTTAGTTGAGCGTTACCCGATCGAAGCGACCACCTGCTTAGCCTTGGTGGACATCGATAACTTCAAGCGAATCAATGATGAGCTTGGCCACGACGAAGGTGACCGTGTGATCGCTGGTGTTGCTAAACTTCTGCAAGATAGCCTTCGTGGGACGGACTTTGTTGCACGTGTCGGAGGAGAAGAGTTTGCACTCTTGATGCCACACACGTCTCTGCCAGAAGCAAAGCGCGTATTGGATCGCTTGCGAATAGAGATTGAACTGGCAGCCGGAACTAAGGTAACGGTGAGTGTTGGCTTTACTGATTTAACAAGTAACAGCACTCGCTCATACAAGTGTGCCGATGTTGCGCTTTACGAATCTAAATCGTCTGGTCGTAATACGGTCTCTATGTGTCCTAGCTACGATGATGTCGCTTAGGTTCGCTTCTATCTAGTCCTGTCTTCTCTTTGCTTCACCTCTTCAAGCTGGCCCCGACTCACTTTATCTCTCCCCCTTTTTATAGGAATCTCACTTTTGAGCGACCTATGTCACAAAATCTATACAGTTAGACTAAAGTCTAATGCTGGTGGAAATTTGAGCTAAAATGAACAATAAGTAAACTACCTTGCTTCAGATTACATCGTGCTTAACGGTGTAATAAATAGAGTGTTTACCAGATGTAAAAGGATGACACCGTTAACTTAATTCAACTGATTAGCTAGCCTTTTCAATGGTTTGAAAGGCAGCAGTAGAATTAGGTTAGCTGGAGCAAGAGTTTGGGGATCATACAGTCTGGTTAAAAGAGGCGTGGTATGTTTGTCGATTTTTTAGTGAGGTTAACCATAGGCACATTAGCCATTCTTGGCTTTCAATTGAGTGCTTTGTATTTTTTACCTATGGTTGTGCTACTCAATACTCATCACAAAGAGTTTTTTGGGTGGTAGTTCAGTCGTAATACTGGAAACAAAAAACGGAGCCATTGGGCTCCGTTTTTATTTGGTTAGAAGCTACTTTAGCGTTATGCCGCTTCGATAACTTCTTCAATTCGTTTCATTGAACCTAGCAGGTGTTGATCAAGCAGTTCAGTCGCTTGTTCTACATTCTTAGAGAGTACTAGTTTCATGATCATTTCGTGTTCATCAATATTGAACAGATCATCTGATGCGCTTTCTGCAGACATAGCGAGGAAGCGGTAACGTTTCACTTGGTTAATTAGGTCATCAAAGAACTTAAACATGTTCTCTGAATCTGCACCTTCAAGCAGTGCGACATGGAATTGCTGGTGGCGCTCTTCCCATTCTACACAGTCAAACTCTTCAGATACGTACTGTACTCGCGATAGTTTATGGTAAGACGTTAGTACATCCAGTTCCCAGCTCTCATCACCTGCTGCAATCGCTTTTTTAAGCAGAACCGATGATACAACACGAAGGCTTTCGTATAGGTCATTCAGTTCTTTCTTTGATACAGGAGATACCCAGCAGCCTTTTTGTGGCTCTAGTTTGACGTATTTACTCCAAGACAATTGCACTAGGGCTTCACGAATTGGAGATGCACCAACGTTGTATCTATTTTTTAGATCAGCAACAACGAGCTTTTGACCTGGGGTTAATTCACCGTTGAGAATATCTTGGCGAATCATCTTTGATACTTTGTCAGTGAGAGTAGGACTAGACATTACAAACCTCATGTATATTTGATTTCTAGTCTGCTAATCCATCTCTTGGAAAGAGCCATTGGATATTAACAGTACGTAGTTCTATCTTGTTTGATAATATAGCGTACTGAAAAGTTAGGCAAGATTTGTTTCATAAAAAAAGAGGGCCGAAGCCCTCTTTTATATTTTTATGCGAATCGGTTCATTCTTATAGAACGTGAACAGATGCCGTGTTTGTAGTACCAGAAGCTACTAGAGCGCCAGAAACCATTACTACGATATCGCCTTTGTTACCTAGGCCAGATTGTAGAGCGATTTCTTTACCGTTGATGTAGAACGTGTCTGTGTTCTCGATAGAATCAACAAGAACTGGTTTAACACCTTTAGTAAGAACTAGCTGTGCAGCTGTCTTTTCGTTAGTTGTTAGAGCAAGGATGTTTGCTGTTGGGAAGTACTTACGTACTGAACGTGCAGATTTACCGCCTTCAGTTGCAACAACGATTAGAGGAGCAGCTAGCTTCTCTGCTGTATCTACAGCGCCTTTACATACTGCTTCAGTGATGCGTAGACGTGGGCTGTCTAGACGAGAACCTAGCTCAGCTTTAAGAGCTGAATCAGTGCGGTTCGCGATTTGAGCCATGATAGTAACAGCTTCAACTGGGTACTTACCTTTAGCAGTTTCACCAGAAAGCATTACTGCATCAGTACCATCCATGATTGCGTTCGCAACGTCACCCGCTTCAGCACGAGTTGGACGTGGGTTGCTGATCATAGAGTCAAGCATTTGAGTTGCAGTGATAACCATCTTACGTGCACGGTTACACTTCTCGATCATCATCTTCTGAGCGAAGATTACTTCTTCAGCTGGGATTTCAACACCTAGGTCACCACGAGCAACCATGATGCCGTCAGAAGCTTCAAGGATTGAATCGAAGTTATCTACACCTTCTTGGTTTTCAATCTTAGAAATGATGTGGATGTTCTCGCCGCCGTTAGCGTTTAGAAGCTCACGGATTTCTTTAACGTCTTCTTCTTTACGGATGAAAGAAGCAGCAACGAAATCTACGCCTTGCTCACAACCAAACTTAAGGTCAGCTTTGTCTTTCTCAGAAAGAGCAGGAAGTTGAACAGAAACGCCAGGAAGGTTAACACCTTTGTTTTCGCCTAGAGCACCGTTGTTAAGAACTTTACACTTAACTTCAGTTTCTGTTGTTGCGATAACTTCCATTTCGATTAGGCCGTCATCAACAAGGATAGTGTTACCTGCTGTTAGGTCTTTAGCGAAACCTAGGTAAGTTACTGCTACTACGTCTTTGTTACCAACAACTGTTGCGTCAGTTGTGAAAGTGAACTCTTGACCAGCTACTAGATCTACGTCGTTACCATCTTCAAGTTTGATAGTACGGATTTCTGGACCTTTAGTATCTAGAAGGATAGCAAGTTGCTCACCTTTGTTTTCCATTACTTTACGGAAGTTCGCGATACGAGTGCCGTGCTCTGCGAAATCACCGTGAGAGAAGTTAAGACGCATAACGTTCATGCCAGCATCTACTAGTTCAGTTAGCTTCTCTACAGATTCAGTTTTAGGGCCAATCGTACATACGATTTTGGTCTTTTTCATGGAAGGTACTCTCCGGTAAGTATTGTTACAATTTGAAATTTATTTAAGTTCTGAAGATTGGTCCGCTACATCAACATTTTGTGCCTGTTGTGTAAAAGCGCGGGACTTCCAATATGTCCTTCAGAGTTGTAAGTCTTTCATCAATTTTAGTCATTTTATGACTAAAAGATTTTGATTCAATATCGGTTTTCTGTGACTTACCCCACTATATAGGGGGTAAGTTGCAAAAAAATAACAGTCAGTTTTGTAATTTTTTTTCTTTTCGGGTGCGGATTCTACCACCTAATGAGTTCAATATCACTGCTTAACAATTGTCTTAGGACAAGGTTTTATCGCTATTTATTAATTTTTTGGATCAAAATAAATGGACTAAATAGTTTCGTTGTAACTATAATATGTTTCACATCGAAACTTAGTGGCCTTTTTTAAATGTCGAAACGAAACACCCAACTCAGAAGACATGCAATTTCTAACCTAGTGAATGAAAAAGGGGAGGTTAGTGTTGATGAATTATCCGCTAAGTTCGAAACCTCAGAAGTCACTATTAGAAAGGACTTGGCGTCTTTAGAGAAAAACGGTCAGCTTTTACGCCGTTATGGTGGTGCGATTTCGTTACCGAAAGAGGTTGTCAACGAAGAGCTGGGTCAACAAGTTTCGACTCGAAAGATTTCATTGGCAAAAGCCGCTGCAGATTTAATTCGCGACCATAACCGCATCGTGATCGATAGTGGCAGTACGACCGGTGCTCTAATTCAGCAGCTTAATGCTAAGCGTGGCTTGGTTGTTATGACCAACTCATTGCACGTTGCTAATGCGCTTAATGAGCTTGAAAGCGAGCCGACGTTATTAATGACTGGCGGCACTTGGGATACCCATTCGGACTCTTTCCAAGGCAAAGTTGCAGAGTCGGTACTTCGTGCTTACGATTTTGACCAACTATTTATTGGGGCTGATGGTATCGACCTCGATAGAGGCACAACCACGTTTAACGAACTGGTTGGCCTGAGCAAAGTAATGGCTGAAGTGTCACGAGAAGTGATCGTGATGGTTGAGTCGGAAAAGGTGGGACGAAAGATCCCGAACTTAGAGCTGGCATGGGAACACATTGACATCTTAATTACCGATACAGACTTAGGCGAAGAATCCAAAGCAAGTATCGAATCACATGATGTTCGAGTGATCCTGACCGATCCAGCGTAAAAACAAATTTAAGTATTATGCATTTACCTTCCTATAATTGATCTTAATGAAGATTTGGCCTTTGCTTGCTGCCAATAGGAATAAAACAAAATTGATGGAGTGAAACTATGTGTGGAATTGTTGGTGCAGTAGCACAGCGTGATGTAGCTGAAATTTTAGTAGAAGGCCTTCGTCGTCTAGAATACCGTGGCTACGATTCAGCTGGTGTCGCTGTAGTCGATACTGAATCTAACCTAACTCGTGTACGCCGCCTAGGTAAAGTACAAGAGCTAGCTGACGCAGTAGAAGAGCAACAAGTGATTGGTGGTACAGGTATCGCTCATACACGTTGGGCGACACACGGTGAGCCGTCTGAAGCGAACGCACACCCACACATGTCTGGTGATATTGCCGTTGTACACAATGGCATTATCGAAAACCACGAAGCACTGCGCGCTATGCTGCAAGAGCGTGGTTACGTATTTACTTCACAAACGGATACAGAAGTTATTGCTCACTTAGTTGAGTGGGAACTTCGCACTTCAGCTTCTTTGGTTGAAGCGCTACAGAAAACAGCAAAACAATTAGACGGTGCGTACGGCACGGTTGCGGTTGATCGTAAAGATCCTAGCCGTATCGTTGTAGCTCGTTCTGGTAGCCCGATCGTTATCGGTTTTGGTGTCGGCGAGAACTTCCTTGCTTCTGATCAACTGGCGCTACTGAGCGTAACTCGTCGCTTCATGTACCTAGAAGAAGGTGATGTTGCTGAGGTAACTCGTCGTGATGTTACGGTATTTGATGTAGCGGGTGAGCGTGTTGAGCGTGAAATCGTTGAGTCAAACGCTGAACACGACGCAGGTGACAAAGGTCAATACCGCCACTTCATGCAGAAAGAGATCTTCGAGCAGCCAACAGCGCTGATCAATACAATGGAAGGCCGTATCTCTGACACTTCGGTTATCACTAACGCGATCGGCGTTAAAGCTGAAGAGATCCTAAGCAAGGTTGAACACGTGCAGATCATCGCATGTGGTACGTCTTACAACTCAGGCATGGCAGCGCGTTACTGGTTTGAATCTCTAGCTGGCGTAAGCTGTGACGTAGAGATTGCTTCTGAATTCCGTTACCGTGATTTCGTTGTTCGTCCGAACAGCCTATTGGTGACTCTGTCTCAATCTGGTGAAACGGCGGATACGCTTGCTGCACTTCGTCTTGCAAAAGAGAAGGGTTATATGTCTGCAATGACTATCTGTAACGTTGCGGGTTCTTCACTGGTTCGTGAATCTGATTTTGCCTTCATGACTCGCGCAGGAACAGAGATCGGTGTTGCTTCTACTAAAGCTTTCACAACTCAACTAGCAGCGATGCTGATGATGGTAACGTCAATTGGTCGCCTACAAGGTCGTATCAATGAAGAAAAAGAAGCGGAAATCGTTCAAGCACTTCACCAACTGCCTGCTGATATCGAGAAAGCATTAGCGTTCGATAAAGAAATTGAAGCACTGGCACCTGATTTTGCTGATAAGCATCACACACTGTTCTTGGGTCGTGGTGAGTTCTACCCAATCGCGATGGAAGCGTCTCTTAAACTGAAAGAGATCTCTTACATCCACGCAGAAGCATACGCAGCTGGTGAGCTTAAGCACGGTCCTTTGGCTCTTATCGATGCAGATATGCCTGTAGTCGTTATTGCACCAAGCAACGACTTGCTAGAGAAGCTGAAATCGAACGTTGAAGAAGTGCGTGCTCGTGGCGGTCTACTTTACGTATTCGCTGATGAAGATGCGGGCTTTGAAAGCGATGAGAACATGAAGATCATCAAGATGCCTCACGTAAGTGAAGTAACAGCGCCTATCTACTACACAGTACCGATGCAGCTGCTGTCTTACCATGTCGCACTAATCAAAGGTACCGACGTTGACCAACCTCGTAACCTAGCGAAAGCGGTAACAGTTGAGTAATCGACAGCTTACCTAAGATATAGATAATAAGAAGCCCATCCTGTGATGGGCTTTTTTATGTCTGTTAGTTAACGATCAGTGTTAGAGCTAGCTGTAGCGTCATTAAGCGCTCAGTGCTTGCTCTAGGTCAGCCAAGATATCGTCAATGTGCTCGATACCTACTGATAGGCGAATCATCTCCGGTGATACACCGGCTTGTTTCTGTTCAGCTTCGCTTAGTTGACGGTGTGTCGTCGAAGCTGGGTGACAAGCGAGAGATTTCGCATCGCCAATGTTAACTAAGCGCTTGAAGATTTGCAGTGCATCATAGAAGCGAACACCGGCTTCATAACCGCCTTTTAAACCAAAAGATAGAATGGCCGATGGCTTACCTTGCATGTACTTTTCAGCGAGTGGATAGAATTCTGAATCAGGCAGGCCAGCGTAACTTACCCAACTGACTTTCTCGTGTTGCTTGAGGTATTCCGCTACTTTCAAGGCATTCTCTGTGTGTCGCTCCATGCGTAGCGACAACGTCTCCAAACCTTGCATCAACATGAAAGCATTCATTGGTGACAGTGCTGCACCTGTATTACGTAGGGGAACCGTTCTAGCACGACCAATAAACGCAGCCTCACCAAAGGCCTCGGTATAAACCACGCCATGATAAGAAGGCTCTGGCTGATTAAACACAGGGAAGCGGTCCTTGTGCTGTGCCCATGGGAATTTACCTGAGTCGACAATCACGCCACCTAACGTTGTACCGTGACCACCCACGTATTTAGTTAGTGAGTGCACCACGATGTCAGCACCAAAATCGATAGGTTTACACAGTACAGGCGTCGCCACCGTGTTATCAACAATCACAGGTACACCTTGTGCGTGAGCAAGTTCAGCAACACGCTCTAAGTCGATAATATTACCTGCTGGGTTACCGATACTTTCACAGTAAACCGCCTTGGTTTTTTCATCGATCAGTGCCGCTAAGCTTTCTGGTTTGTCGTCTTTAGCAAAACGAACTTCAATTCCTTGGTTTGGCAACATGTGAGCAAATAGGGTGTAAGTACCACCGTAAAGCTGAGGCGTTGAGACAATGTTGTCACCGATTTGCGCCAACGTCTGAATCGCGTAGTTGATCGCAGCACTGCCCGCACTTACCACTAAGCCTGCAATCCCCCCTTCTAAGGCTGCCATGCGTTTTTCTAACACATCATTGGTTGGATTCATTATCCGTGTGTAGATATTACCTGGCACCGCAAGGTTAAACAGGTCGGCGCCATGTTGTGCGTCATCGAATTCGTAAGCGACGGTTTGGTAAATAGGTGTGGCAACCGATTTGGTTGTTGGATCAGTTTCGTAGCCGAAGTGAATCGAGAGTGTTTCGTCTTTCATGTTTCTTCCCTGAACTATTGAATGATTTGTGTACACTCATATTGCCGATTTTTTTATAAAAGAAAAGTATGTTTAGTCACAGAGAGGCAATTGGAATTGTGTGCGGGATGATTCGTTATTGGTTAGGAAATGCAGGGCGTAAGTTGTACAGATTTAGAAAAGCAAAAAGCCAGAGCAGCATGAACTGTTCTGGCTTTTCTAATTTGGTGGCCCCTCCCAGATTTGAACTGGGGACCGAACGATTATGAGTCGTGCGCTCTAACCACTGAGCTAAGGGGCCGTAGGGCATAGATTATAGGGGAAGCGTTCAATGGTGTCTAGACACTATAAGGGGCAATTCCGCTTACATCTTAGCCACTTAAATCACACAGATAAAAAAAAGGTGAGCCAACGCTCACCTTTTCTTATTTATGCTTAAAAGCTAACCACACTTGAGTGTGCGATTACTCGTCTAGGAAGCTACGCAGAGTTTCTGAGCGGCTTGGGTGACGAAGTTTACGTAGTGCTTTTGCTTCGATCTGACGGATACGTTCACGAGTTACGTCGAACTGTTTACCAACCTCTTCAAGAGTGTGGTCAGTGTTCATGTCGATACCGAAACGCATACGCAGTACTTTAGCTTCACGAGGTGTTAGGCCTGCAAGAACGTCTTTAGTTGCACCGCGTAGGCTGGTTGCCGTTGCAGAGTCTAGAGGTAGTTCTAGCGTTGTATCTTCGATGAAATCACCTAGGTGCGAATCTTCGTCGTCACCGATTGGTGTCTCCATTGAGATTGGCTCTTTAGCGATTTTCAGTACTTTACGGATCTTGTCTTCAGGCATTTGCATGCGTTCAGCTAGCTCTTCCGGAAGTGGTTCACGACCCATCTCTTGTAGCATTTGACGAGAGATACGGTTTAGCTTGTTGATCGTTTCGATCATGTGAACCGGAATACGGATAGTACGAGCTTGGTCGGCAATCGAACGAGTGATTGCTTGACGGATCCACCAAGTAGCGTAAGTAGAGAACTTGTAACCACGACGGTATTCAAACTTATCTACGGCTTTCATCAGACCGATGTTACCTTCTTGGATTAGATCCAGGAATTGTAGACCACGGTTTGTGTACTTCTTAGCAATCGAGATTACTAGACGTAAGTTCGCTTCAACCATCTCTTTCTTCGCACGACGAGCTTTCGCTTCACCGATGGACATACGACGGCTGATATCTTTGATGCTTTGAACAGTAAGAGACGTTTCACGTTCGATCATATCCAGTTTTTGGATAGAGCGACGGATGTCGTGCTCGTTACGTTTGATCTTTTCTGCGTATGGCTTGTCTGAAGCAAGAACTTCATCCAACCATGCTTCGCTAGATTCGTTGCCTGTAAATAGAGCAATGAAAGATTTCTTCGGCATTTTGCCGTATTCAACCGTTTGACGCATGATTAGGCGTTCTTGAGTACGTACGCGATCCATAGAGTTACGCAGTTCGTTTACTAGGTAATCAAACTGTTTTGGTGTTAGACGGAACTCTTTGAATACGTCTTGCATCATTGTCGTTGCAAGCATTGCTTTCGGGCTTTCATGGCCGTACTCGTTGATCGCTAGTTGACGATTCTGGTAGCTAGTACGAAGTGCTGTGAACTTCTCAAGAGCAAGTTCAGGATCGATACCTGTATCTTCTTCTTCCTCTTCCTCGTCGTCTTCTGCGTCTTCTTTGTCTTCGTCTTCCAGATCAGTTTCAGCAAGTTCTGAACCGATGTGAGTCGCCGTTGGCGCAGCTGTGCCATCGTCGTCTGGGTCAACAAAGCCATTGATTAGGTCTGTTAAGCGAATCTCTTCTGCTTGTACGCGGTCAAACTGTTCCAAGATGTATGGAATAGTGCCTGGGTACTCAGCAACCGATAGTTGAACTGTATTGATACCATCTTCAATACGCTTCGCAATGTCGATTTCGCCTTCACGAGTCAGTAGTTCAACTGTACCCATTTCACGCATGTACATACGAACTGGGTCAGTAGTACGGCCAATCTCGCTTTCTACGCTTGAAAGCGCAGCAGCTGCAGCTTCGGCTGCATCTTCATCTATATTGGCATCGTCATCATTAAGTGCTAGATCATCAGCATCAGGTGCAGTTTCAACTACCTTGATACCCATGTCGTTAATCATTTGAATGATGTCTTCTACCTGTTCAGAATCCACGATTTCTGCAGGTAGGTGGTCGTTTACTTCGGCGTAGGTCAGATAGCCTTGTTCCTTGCCTTTAATAACAAGTAATTTAAGCTGTGACTGCGGATTTTGATCCATAGATGATATCCAACTTCAGGTCTGGTGAAGGACGTTGCATTCTCAAATGCAAACCAATTATGTTAACAAATTTATTAAATGCTGACTAATCAAACAGGGTTACGCTTTTAGATCTAGCATTAAAGCTAGTAGCTCCCTTTTTTCTTCGGCTGATAAACCGACGCTTCTTGCTTTGGCCTGCAGGTTTTCAATCTGTTTTTCAACGCACTGGGCAAGTATATTGTCCAATGAGTCTAAAAATATGTCTTCTTGATTGTCTTCGTCGAGGGGGATTTCCCAGCTCGCGAGACGAGACAGAAGAGCCTCATGTTTATTGTGTCGCCAATGCTCTAATAATTGGCCTGTGTTGATATGGGGATGCGCATGGCATTTATCAAGTACTTCGACGAATAAACTTAGCCCAGGCAACTGTAAGCCTTTGACACTTGATAAATCCGGTACCATATCAGCATAGCTCGGATTTTGGATAAGCAAAGCGATAACTTCACGCATTGGAGTGCGTTTCAGCTCTTTATGCGGTTGAGGTATCGGGTTCTGTGTATGAACACGCGCTCGCCTCAATTGGTTATCAAATCCAGTGCGCTCATCGAGCAATTTTTCGAGCAACTCTTGGAAGTAACTGTCAGGGATTTTGTTAATCAATGCGCTAGCGTGTGCGCGCAGTGCTGATTTCCCTTCGGTTGTTCCCAAGTTTAACTTGTGTATTTCAATCAGGTTATCGAACAAATAGGTCGAAAGCGGCGTCGCATTGTGGACCAGTTGTTCAAAAGCGGCTTTGCCATGCTCTCTAATATAGCTGTCTGGGTCTTCACCGTCGGGCAAGAACAGAAACTTAAGCGTGTTACCGGTTTTGAGATACTCAAGTGCGTTTTCTAGTGCGCGCCATGCGGCCTCTTTACCTGCTCGGTCACCATCGTAACAACAAACCACAGTGCTGGTTTGACGGAACAACATTTGAACATGGTCGCCGGTTGTCGAGGTGCCCAGTGATGCTACTGAGTAATCGACACCATATTGCGCGAGTGCCACGACATCCATGTAACCTTCAACCACAAGTATTTGCGGCGGTTCACGGTAGGCTTGCAGCACTTCATAAAGGCCGTAAAGCTCTTTACCTTTATGGAAGATAGGCGTTTCTGGTGAGTTGAGGTATTTTGGTGTGCCGTCTTCTAATACACGACCACCAAAACCAATCACACGGCCACGACGATCACGAATTGGGAACATTACGCGTCCACGGAATCGGTCGTATCGGTTACCTTTATCGTTCTCAATTAGCATGCCGCCAGTCACGAGCATGTCTTGGGCTTCTTTCTGTTGGCCAAAGTTCTTACGAACTAAGTCCCACTCATCGGCCACATAACCAATACCAAACTTCTGGACGATCTCGCCCGAAAGGCCACGATTCTTTAGGTAATCAATCGCAGGTTTGTTGGCTGATATTTTCAGTTGAGAGCGGTAAAAATTACTGATGCCGCCCATCAAATCGTAGAGGTTACGTTTTTGTTCGCTGTTGGCTCTTGGTGCTGTTGATATCTCGCCGCTGCGCTGTTCTCTAGGAACGTCGAGGCCTAAGAAAGAGGCTAGCTCTTCAATAGCTTCAACAAAATCGAGGCGTTCGAACTCCATAATGAAGTCGATAGCATTACCGTGTACGCCACAACCAAAGCAGTGATAAAACTGTTTTTCTTGGCTTACGCTAAAAGAAGGGGTCTTTTCGTTGTGGAATGGGCAACAAGCACCATAGTTTTTGCCTTTTTTCTTAAGTTTCACGCGTGCGTCCACAATGTCGACAATGTCGAGACGCGCTAGGAGATCATCGATGAAACTACGCGGGATGTGTCCTGCCATAAAACCTTAGAAAAATGCACTAACTGAGAGTGTGGATAATAATAGTTTGAATAGGTTACAGATACAAACAAGCCGTGCGTTCCGAAGGATTGCACGGCTTGTTGCAATTTGATTTGGGATTAAGCGAGTTTAGAACGAACTAAACCACTAACTTTCCCCATATCTGCACGCCCTTGAATTTGTGGTTTCAAGATAGCCATTACTTTACCCATGTCTTGCATGCCCGCTGGTTGAGCTTCGGCGATTGCGCTATCAAGTAGTGCAATAACTTCTTCATCAGTTAGCGGTTGAGGCATAAAGCCTTCAAGTACCGTAATTTCTGCTTTTTCCACGTCAGCAAGATCTTGACGATTTGCTGATTCATATTGAGCAACAGAATCGCGACGTTGCTTAACCATTTTAACTAATACAGCAAGAATGTCGTCGTCGTTCAGAGTGATCCGTTCGTCAACTTCACGTTGCTTAATTGCTGAAAGAGCTAAGCGGATAGTGCCAAGGCGCGGTTTGTCCTTGGCTTTCATCGCTAATTTTTGCTCTTCTTTGAGTTGTTCAATAAGAGCCATAACTCAGTCCTTATGGATTAAGTTATTAGTACAGGCGAACGCGACGTGCGTTTTCGCGAGCTAGCTTCTTAGCGTGACGCTTTTGAGCTGCTGCTTTAGCGCGTTTGCGAACTGTAGTTGGCTTTTCGTAATGCTCGCGACGGCGAACTTCAGAAAGGATACCTGCTTTTTCACAAGAGCGCTTGAAACGACGTAGTGCAACGTCGAACGGTTCGTTTTCACGTACTTTAACTATTGGCATATGCCTTTCACCTCAGGGGTTATTCATTATCGCTGGCTACTCAGTACCAAATCAGAGAAGTTACCCATCGAGCTAACTCTCTATTCGCGTTTGGCCATTAACCAGCTTGATCAAAAATGGTGCGGAATTTTAATCCGATCACAGTGGCTTTGTAAAGCACTTTGTCGATTATAGTCTGTACAATATTTGTTTGAAGAGCTTAGGCAGGGTAATATTGCGCTAATTTCCCATTTTAGACGAAAGCGTGCCGAGAAAATTATGCGCATTATTGGTATTGAAACCTCTTGTGATGAAACAGGAATCGCGATTTATGATGATGAGCAAGGGCTGCTTTCTCATCAATTATATAGCCAAGTAAAGCTGCACGCCGATTACGGTGGTGTGGTACCTGAGCTAGCTTCACGTGACCACGTGAAAAAAACAATTCCTCTTATTAAAGCGGCATTAGCAGAAGCGAACCTAACGTCGAAAGACATTGATGGTGTGGCTTACACGGCTGGCCCTGGTTTAGTGGGTGCACTGCTGGTTGGTGCAACGATTGGTCGCAGTATTGCTTATGCGTGGGGAGTGCCTGCAGTGCCTGTTCACCATATGGAAGGTCACCTTCTTGCGCCAATGCTAGAAGATAACCCACCACCATTCCCATTTGTGGCTCTGTTGGTTTCTGGCGGCCATACCATGATGGTAGAAGTGAAAGGTATTGGTGAATACCGAATCCTTGGTGAATCGATTGATGATGCAGCGGGTGAAGCGTTTGATAAAACCGCGAAACTGATGGGCTTAGATTACCCTGGTGGTCCATTGCTATCTCGCTTGGCAGAAAAAGGCACTCCGGGTCGTTTTAAGTTCCCGCGTCCAATGACCGATCGTCCGGGTTTAGATATGAGCTTTTCTGGTCTGAAGACGTTCGCAGCGAATACCATTCGTGATAACGATAATGATGACCAAACTCGTGCTGATATTGCTTACGCGTTTCAAGAAGCCGTTTGTGCAACCTTAGTAATCAAGTGTAAGCGTGCCTTGGTTGAAACGGGCATGAAACGTATAGTTATCGCTGGCGGTGTAAGTGCCAACAAACAACTGCGCGTTGAGCTTGAGGCGCTTGCTAAGAAAGTCGGTGGTGAGGTGTACTACCCACGCACTGAGTTCTGTACAGATAACGGTGCGATGATCGCTTATGCGGGCATGCAGCGCCTAAAGAATGGCGAAACGGCTGATTTGTCTGTTCATGCCACACCGCGTTGGCCTATTGACCAGCTAGAGCCAATTGCGTAATTGACTATAGTGTTTCGATAAACGGTCGCCTTGTGCGGCCGTTTTTATATCCTAGCTTACCGACTGTATGTCGATAAATAATTGCTGATAGAGATTAGGGAAGAAAATGAACAAGTTCACAGTAGACAATCAATCGATGGCGTACCTAGATGAAGGTCAAGGCCCTGTTGTTGTACTCGGCCACAGCTACCTTTGGGATAGTGCAATGTGGAAGCCGCAGATCGAAGCGTTAAAAACTCAGTATCGCTGTATTGTTCCAGAGCTTTGGTCTCATGGTGAATCTCAAGCAGCACCCACTTCGATGCGTAACTTGAAAGATTACGCTCAGCACGTTTTGGCTCTGCTTGATCATTTAGAGATCGAAGAATTCTCAGTGGTTGGCTTATCGGTTGGCGGTATGTGGGGGACTGAGTTAGCGGAACTTGCACCTGCACGTATTAAGTCTTTGGTTCTAATGGATACTTTTGTGGGTTTAGAACCAGAAGTTGCTCACGCAAAGTACTTCAGCATATTAGATACCATCACTCAAACCAAGACGGTTCCTCAGCCAATTGTTGAAGCGGTTGTTCCACTGTTCTTCGCTAATGATACGCAAACCAACACGCCAGCTTTAGTTGAAGGTTTTACTCAGCAGTTATCAGCTCTTGAGGGCGACAACGCTGAAGAAGTGGCACGAATTGGTCGAATGGTGTTTGGACGTCGCGATATGATTGAATCGGTAGAGAACTTTGCTCTGCCTGTTTTGATTGCTGTAGGACAAGAAGATAAACCACGTCCGGTACTTGAGTCATACCTAATGCACGATTGCATTACGGGCAGTGAATTAGTGGTGATTCCTGGCGCAGGTCATATTAGCTCGTTAGAGCAACCAGAGTTTGTGAACACAATGCTGAAGACGTTTTTAGATAAACATCTGCTATAAGCTTTAAATACTGAATATTATGGTTCGGCTTAGACGTGACAGTTTAAGCCGATTTTTTTTGTCCGAGTTTTGGTTCGCTGCCATCGAGTAGGCGGCGGATATTCTGGTGGTGACGTAACACGATCAAACAGCACAGCATGGCTACTGGCAGTGTGTATTGAGGTTTGACTAACCAAGCGTAGAAAGGGGCAAGTAGCACAGTAACCAGTGCCGCTAAAGAAGAGTAACGAAACAAAAACGCGACCACTAACCAAGTCGCCATGATCATTCCGGTTAGATCGAATCCTATTGGGGCGATAGCGCCAAGTGCGGTTGCCACGCCTTTACCACCTTTGAAGTGGAAGAAGATCGGATACATATGGCCAAGACACGCCGCAATTGCCACAACCCCAAGAATGATTGGGTCGATCTTGAGGTAGTAGCCAAGCCAGACAGGGATAGTGCCTTTCAGCATGTCACACAAAAGGACGGCAGCTGCTGCGCCTTTACCGCCAACACGCAGGACATTGGTTGCTCCTGGGTTGTTAGAACCTACTGTTCGAGGATCTGGGAGCCTCAAAACTCGGCATATCAAGACCGCACTAGAGATTGAACCTAGTAAGTAGGCAGCAATGATCATGATAAGTGCCAATGGGGTCATGTCTGTCCTTTAACGGTTATACGCCTAACGATGGGAAAATAATGCTCAATCCAAGAGTAATTGATATCATATCTCGAATTACGCAAATAATACGTTTTTTTCCCCAATTTGGGTATCCGACCTCTAAAAGGACAAGTCATGGCACTGGATAAAGTTTTCATTGAGCAGCTAGAAGTAATTACAACGATCGGTGTTTACGATTGGGAGCAAGAGATCAAACAGAAACTGGTGCTTGATATTGAAATGGCTCATGACAACCGCCCAGCAGGCAAGAGTGATGATGTGGTTGATGCTTTGGATTATTCGAAAGTGAGCACTGCAGTACTTGAGCACATTGCAAATGGCCGTTTTCTACTCGTAGAACGTGTTGCTGAAGAAGTCGCAGAGCTTATTATGACTCAGTTCTCTGTGCCGTGGATTAAAATCCGATTGGCTAAACCTGGCGCAGTGCCACAAGCAAAAGCCGTTGGTGTGATCATCGAACGAGGTCAAGCATGACAGTAGCCTATGTTGGTGTTGGCACGAACATAGACCGCGACAAGCATGCAAGGGTGGCATGGACAGAGCTTCAATCGTTAGGGACTAACCTTAAATGCTCTAAAATCTATCACTGTGAGCCCGTCGGTTTTAATAGCCATCCGTTTTATAACTTTGTGATAGAGCTCGACACGTCACTCTCATTGACTGAATTTTCACAGCAGCTGCGTAAAATTGAGTTTAAATGGGGTCGCTCTCAAGATGCGCACAAACTACAAGATCGAAAACTCGATCTTGATATTGTGCTGTTTGGAGAGGAGGTTTCTGAGCGTGAGCCAGAATTACCACGCAGTGATATCTACAAATATCCTTTTGTAACACAACCGCTTTATGATCTTTGTCCTGCGCGAGTGATCCCGCAAGACGGAAGAACCGTCAGTGAAATATGGCAGAAGATGCAGCAATTAGACTCGCTCTCTGTCGTAGATATAAAACTATAATTTTTAAGGTAAGTAATGAGTTATTTTGAAGCGTTTATATTGGCGTTGGTGCAAGGCTTTACAGAGTTTTTACCTATTTCCAGTTCTGCACACCTAATCCTTCCTTCTGCTGTTTTAGGCTGGGAAGATCAAGGTTTGGCCTTTGATGTCGCTGTCCACGTTGGTACTTTGGCAGCTGTTGTTATCTATTTCCGTAAAGAAGTGGTCTCTCTGTTGAGCGCATTCTTTGGTTCAGTGTTTAAAGGCGATCGCAGTAAAGAAGCGAAGTTAGCGTGGATGATCATTCTCGCGACGATTCCTGCGTGTATCTTTGGCTTGTTGATGAAAGATATTGTTGAGCTTTACTTACGCAGTGCGTGGGTGATCGCGACGACAACGGTTATCTTTGGTCTATTGCTATGGTGGGTGGACAAGAACTCAAGCCTGCGCGATGACGAATACCAAGCGGGTTGGAAAAAGGCGCTGTTTATTGGTCTTGCTCAAGCAATGGCGATCATTCCGGGCACGTCTCGTTCTGGCGCAACCATTACCGCGGCGCTTTACCTTGGTTTCACACGTGAAGCAGCGGCTCGATTCTCTTTCTTGATGTCTATCCCAATCATCACTCTGGCTGGTGGTTATTTAGGTCTTAAGTTGGTGACAAGCGGTGACCCAATCCATGTTGGCACTTTGCTAACGGGTGTTGCGGTGTCTTTCATCAGTGCTTACATCTGTATTCACTTCTTCTTGAAGCTTATCTCTCGTATGGGCATGACACCGTTCGTTATCTACCGCCTGATTCTAGGTTGTGGTCTGTTTGCTTTCTTAATTATGCAGTAACAGACACAGGCAACGGTCTCGCTGTAAGAATTGAAACAAAAGGCCCGCTTAACTGCGGGCTTTTTAATACGTTTTAGTTAGTGCGGTGACGATTAACTGCTAGCAAGTTCTGATAGAGCGTTTTCAATTGCGATGGCTCTGCGTTTCTCTTGTTCTTCTCGAATATCTTTACCTTTAAAGCCATCGGCAATAATCGCCTTAACTTCGACTTGAAGCGCCGCTTGGTAGGCGACTTCAAAGCGCGCTTTTTGAGGATAAGGCTGATCTTCTAATCCTTTTCGGCCTGCGTGGTCGGCCTGGCAGCAAAGTAGTATATCGTCGAGCCTATCTGGCTTACGCCAAACATCGAACTTGTTGAGAACCTTGAGAAAGGTGGTTGGTTTGAGCTCGCCTGCGCGGTGGATATTAGAATGTTGCTCGCACACTAACAACGCAAGGTCTCTGAACTCATTGGGCACTCTCACTCGCTCACACAGTTTCTTGATTATCTTAACACCTGTGTGGCAGTGCATTTTATGGCTTGGCCATTCAGCTTGTGGTGTGACGCCTTTACCTAAGTCATGCACTTGAGCTGCAAAGCGTACCGGTAGCGATGGGCTTAATAGTGCGGCTTGCTGAGCAACCATCAGAGTGTGAATACCCGTGTCGATTTCAGGGTGCCATTTTTCAGGTTGAGGGACGCCAAATAGAGCGTCAATCTCAGGTAATACGACTGCCAATGCACCACACTCTTTCAATACAGAGAGGAACACTTCAGGGTGCGGTGTACTAAGAGACTTATGCCACTCTTGCCAAACTCGCTCTGCAGTAAGGTGTGCCAGCTCACCGGATTGGACGATCTCACTCATCATATCCATGGTTTCAGGTGCAACCGTGAAGTTAAGATGGTGAAGCTTGGCGGCGAAGCGAGCCACACGCAGTACACGAAGAGGGTCTTCAACAAAAGCGTCTGAAACGTGTCTTAAGATACGATCCGAGAGATCTTTCTGGCCATGATAAGGATCGTGAAGTTGGCCTTTATCATCTTGAGCTATAGCGTTGATGGTCAGATCTCGACGCATCAGGTCTTCTTCCAAACTCACGTCTGGCGCGAAGTAACATTCGAAGCCTGTGTAACCAGAGCCTGATTTTCTCTCAGTGCGAGCCAGTGCGTGCTCTTCTTTGGTTCTTGGGTGCAAGAATACCGGGAAATCTTTTCCCACAGCAGTAAAGCCAAGGTTTTCCATCTCTTGAGGGGTACTCCCTACCACGACCCAATCTCTATCATAACTATCAATATTGAGCAGCTTATCGCGCACTGCTCCACCGACTAGATAGCGTTGTAGCCCGTTGTCTTTTGGTAGGCTATCGTAAATTTGCAACTTATCACCTCGAAATGTTTTATCACTGCTGGACTTTACTGCAAGCAATGGTACTTTCCATTAATCGTAATTATAGGGCAGCACATGTATAAGGAATATTTTGGCTTCGTTGAGATGCCATTTTCGATTGTACCAAATTCTCGCTACTTGTTTTTGAGTCAGCGCCATCAAGAAGCGATGCAGAACCTACAAGCCGGTTTAGGCGAGGGTGGGGGCTTTGCGATGCTTACTGGTGAGGTTGGTACAGGGAAAACAACGGTCGCTAAGGCGATGTTGTCTTCATTGGATAGTCATACTCAGGCTGGCCTTATACTTAACCCTACGTTTTCAAATACGGATTTACTAGAAGCTATCTGCGATGAGTTTGAGGTCGAGTACCCAGAACAAGCATCGTTGAAACAGCTCAGTCAGGCTATTCATTATTTTCTACTTGATAGCCATGCCGAAGGCATTCAAACCCTATTGGTGATCGATGAAGCCCAACACCTCGCTGCCGATGTGTTGGAGCAGTTACGCCTTCTAACAAACTTGGAAACCGACAATCGTAAGCTGTTAAAAGTACTGTTGGTCGGCCAGCCGGAATTACAACAGCACTTACAAACCACGCAGCTACGTCAGCTAGCACAGCGCATTACTGGTCGTTATCACTTACTGCCTCTTAATACCGAAGAAACGGGCAAGTACATCGCGTTTCGTTTGGAGACGGCGGGTGGCGAGCAGATGTTGTTTTCGAACCGTTCTATCAAGCTGATTGCTCAATATACGCATGGTATTCCAAGGCTCATTAACTTGGTGTGTGATAAAGCACTGCAGTTGGCTTTTCATGACGGTGAGCAGCTACCGAGCAATGAAACGGTTAACCGAGCGTGTCAGCAGGTTATGTCCTTTCAGGCCGATGTGTATCACGTCGAGAAAGCTCTAACTTCTCGTGTCGCGCCTAAGTTATTCCAATACGCAGGGATTGCGACGTTAAGCGTTGGTCTTGCAATAGCGACCTTTAACTTCGCTCCAAGCTATATCAATGCTTGGTTGCCTACGGATGCATCAAATGGAGCAAAGACGGAAGTGTCTGCACAGGCTCAGCGCTCTTTGGTGGCGAATGAACCTCAGTTGGTTGCTGAGCCAAAACCTTCCAAGTTTGCTTTGCCACAAGATATTCAACAGCACTTGATGCAGGGAACCAATCGTTCTCTCGCTATCAAGGACTTGTATACGCTCTGGGGGTATCAGTCTTCACTGCGTGATGGCTTGTGCTTAAGTGAGCCGCAAAGTGTCTTTGTGTGCGAGCAACAACAGTCAAATTTGGATACATTGTTAGAGCTTGGCGTACCCGTGGTCCTTAATCTGGATATCGATCAAGAACCAGTGTTTGCTGTGCTTTATGGTGCGTCTGAGGAGTCTGTCGAGCTCCTCGTTAACGAAAAGCTCTTGGTGATGCCGAAGCAATCCTTAGAGCAAATCTGGCAAGGCGATTACGTCGCTATTTGGAAGCAGCCGCTGCGAGAGACCCTTAAAGAGGGCTATCAAGGTGAAGCGGTTGCTTTGCTTGATCTACTGCTTTCTGAAGTATTAGGAGAGGTTGTTTCCGGTAATGATGTATTTGATTATGAGTTAAAAATGAAAATCGAAGCATTTCAAACGTGGCAAGGTATGTCTGTTGATGGCATTGCAGGTAAGCGCACCTTAGCAAGATTGCAGAGATTAGCTCAACTCGATTCGCCTAAGCTGATGTCACTAGAAGGGGGCGAAAGCTAATGTCACGTATTATGCACGAACTTAAACAGCCGTCTCACAAGCCATCTTCTATTAATCAGCACTCTCTTAGCAAACCAAGCTTCAAAGGCTACCAGAATCATCATGTTCCTAATTCTGCAAAAGGGATGAGCAACAAGCGAGGTTCATCGTTAGCGATGGGGCTACTCTTAATCTTGGTTCCTTCTTTGTTGGTGGGTGGCGTCTTGGCTTATCAATCGTATATCCAACAACAAGAAGCCGTGAACCAAGCTGCCAATGTCGCTCTGCCAGAATTTAAAACTGAATCAGACATTGAGCCTGAAATTGCGGATGCTGATATAGCAAGCATGGATGCCGTGTCTGAGGAAGAAGATGCCTTGTTCACCGTTCGCCCTGCACCGGCGAGCCAACCGTTGAAAGCATTGCCACGCCAAGAGATGTATGCACAGATTGATTCTGGCGCTAATCGTGCAAACACCGCTGGTGGCTCAGCAGTGATCTTCGCTAATGCTGATAACAACACTCAAATGACAGCCAGTTCTGAATCGTCATCCGTTCAGCCAGGCGCGAGTGATGAAACGACTGCTCTGCAATCAAGCACTGATCAGCAATCAAATAGTGACTTACAATCGGACAGTGATCTGCTGCAAGGGCTAGACCTCAGTGAGTTGCCACCTGATTTGGCATTGAAGCTTGAATCCATTATGGGGGAGCAACAAAGCGCTCCTGAGCCGATGGATTCTAGACCCTCAGGGCAAAGGGGTTCTCAGGTCATTGAGTTGGAAACGCACACCAATAGCTTATCAGGCGTCCTTCCTAAGTTAGACCTACAAACCCATATGTACTCGAGCAGCGAAACCAAGCGTTGGGTAAAAGTGAACGGTCAAGAAGTGGCGCAAGGAGATTGGATTGGACAAGACATTCAATTGCTGGAGATTAAGCCACAATCGGTGATCATAGAGTTCAATCAGCAGAAGATAGAAATCCCAGCTCTGTACGAGTGGAAAGGCTAGCGAGCTCTAAAGGTATCTAGATAACAGACAAATAAAAAGGAGCACCTCGGTGCTCCTTTTTGATCTTCGATACTGAATTTACTGTACCTAATACAAGCGTTACGTCTACGCCCAACCGTTTGGTGATTTTCTGCGACGAGGCATGATGTGTGGCAGAACAAGGCCTAGAAGTAGACCAATACCCGCAACACCACCACCGTACATGAAGTACTTCAATAGTAGGTCGTCTTTTTGAGTGTCTAGCTTAGCGCGCAGTTCACGGTTCTCTGTTTGAGAACTCGTTAGCTGTTGGCTAATTTCACTGTAGTTCTGTTCTAGTTCAGCAATCTGCTTGTTACGAGAATCTAGAGAGCTTGCTAGGCCAGCTTTTTCGCTGTCAGCACTCTGACGAGCATTCGCTAGCTTGCCTTTAACTTCCGTCAGCTCTTTCTCTAGCTTAGGCATACGCAGTGCCATGCTTTCTTGAGTGCTTACAAACTTGCTTTCAACCCAACCTTTACGGCCACGGTTGTCTTGAATTTGGGTGTAACCCGTACTCTTGTTAGTTTGTAGGAATGTAATCTTTTCACCAGCATCAACACTACCGATGATACGGAATGTGTTGTTTGGGCCAGAATGCATATAAGTAAATAGTTTGTCAGCAATATAACGGTCTTGTGCAAAGGCAGCTGGAGCCGCAAGCATTGCGAACAAAACTAAGCTAATCAGTTTTTTCACAGTAAATCCCTTAACGATTCAAATTGGGTAGGCGTATGAGTCAGCCTCAATCAGCAAATAATATTTAGTTTCTTTATGCGGTGCAACAAAGAAGGGAGGCAAAGCCTCCCTTTCTGTGCGTTTGAGTCAATAATGACATGGCATTTACATATCGTTACTGAAGCTCACACTGTTCTGACGCTAGTATTCACTAACGCAGTCGCGATTACATAGTAAACGCAGCTTGAATTCCGTAGAAGAACACAACAGCAAGTAGAGCACCTGCAGGTAGTGTCACAATCCAAGAAGCCACGATATTACGTACAACGCCTAAGTTTAGTGCTGCGATACCACGAGCAAAACCAACACCTAAAACAGCACCAACGAGTGTTTGTGTAGTAGAGATTGGAAGGCCAGTACCTGAAGCTAGTACAACCGTACATGCAGTTGCAAGTTGTGCAGCAAAGCCACGGCTTGGTGTTAGTTCTGTAATACCAGTACCAACGGTTGCCATTACTTTATGACCCATTGTTGCAAGACCAACAACGATACCGAATCCACCTAGAGGAAGAATCCACCATGCGATAGTACTCTTACCTGTGATTTCACCCATGTGCTCAACGGTTGATACAACAGCAGACAGTGGACCAATCGCGTTCGCAACGTCGTTTGAACCGTGTGCAAATGCCATCGCACAAGCTGTGATAACCATGAGTACAGAGAAGATGCCTTCAACACCTGCAAAGCCGTGGTCTTCTTCGCGGTTAGCGAATTTCTTCTGGATGTATAGGTAACCGCCGATCATTACAAGCGCAGAAACGCCAGCAGCCCAAACCCATGCTTCAGTGTTGCTTAGGTGAAGACCAACGTGCTTAAGGCCTTTCTTGATGGTTACAAGTGCAATTACCATTGTTGTAATGAACATGTATACCGGTACAAAGCGTTTCGCGTTAAATAGCGGGTTCTCTGTATCAAAAATCAGTCGTTGAGCACTTACAAATATCACGTAAGCGAAGAAGCCGGAAATAACGGGTGTGATAATCCAACTACCCACAATACCTTGAACACTGTTCCAGTCTACAGCTTCAGTACCTACAGAAATACACGCAAAACCGATGATTGCACCGATGATTGAGTGAGTCGTAGAAACCGGCCAGCCCATGTAAGAAGCGAGAAGTAGCCATGTACCAGCAGCAAGAAGTGCTGACATCATGCCGTACACAAGTACATCTGGTTGATGAGCGAATAGAGACGTTTCGATAACACCTTTACGAATCGTGTCTGTTACTTCGCCGCCCGCAAGGTAAGCACCTGCGAATTCAAAGATCATTGCGATAATGATCGCTTGTTTAACGGTTAAAGCTTTAGAGCCTACTGAGGTGCCCATTGCGTTCGCAACGTCATTTGCACCAATACCAATAGCCATCAAGAAACCGAAAGCTGCTGCAACAATAATCAGGACAGTGCCGTAGTTAGCAAGGATATCCATCGTAATACCTAGTTGTTTGATAACAAGCGGAACAAATTTAGACGCAAAAAACCGCTCAGCGAGAGGAATACTCAGCGCATAAGTGGTTTGTTCAAAAAATGCTCTTCGTTATATGGTTAACGTATGATTTAAGATCGAGAAAGCATTACTTCAAGACGAGCGCCTACACGCTGTGCTTGATCTGCAATACCACCAACCCATTCAAGAATTTTGTATAAGAACATGATATCAACTGGATTCAGATCGCCTTCAATTGCCATTAGTTGTTGGCGTAGTTCGATCTGCATCGCATCCGTGTCATCTTCAATTACATCTAATTGATGAATCATTTCGGCAACGAGTGTTACTTCACGGCCTTTAAAGCCAGTCTCAAGTAATTCGTCTAATTCATTGATTACGTTTTGTGCTTGGTTCGCTGCATCTAGACAACGTTTAACGTAAGCGATGAAGTTTTCTTGCATAGGAGCAGGAATGACAAGTTGACGACCATATACACGGCCAGCAATGTCTTTCGCTAGGTTTGCGAGTTTGTCTTGTTGAGTTAATAGCTCCAACATATCGGTGCGATCAACTGGCATAAACAAACCACGAGGAAGTTTAAGGCGAATTTCACGTTTTAGTACGTCAGCTTCTTTCTCAAGGTGAGAAATTTGAGCTCGAATTTCTGATGCTTTTTCCCAGTCACCTTTTGAAGAAACTTCAAAGAAATTAACTAGGTGAGAACAACATTCGTTCACGCATACTACGTGACGCTGCAAAGGTTTAATTGGGGACTTTGCAAATAACCCCATAATTGTATTTACTGGCATGGTCATCCAACCTAATAAATAATAACCTTAAAACAACATACACCATATTCATGGTGAAATGTTAAGCGATGGCTACAAAGTCGCGCATGTTAACCTAATCAATCTCTCATTAAAACTGTTTTAGATCATCATAAGGGCGATATTTCTGACTTGCCGACTTTTCAAATTGGCAATATCCTGTCCCTATCTTCACAGAAAGGTATAACTATGGAAACCGAGATAGAACTGAAGTTTTTTGTTTCTCCTGAATTTTCAGAGACTTTACGCAATAAAATTGCTGAAACTAAAGTACTTCAGCACAGTTGTCGTGAGCTAGGTAACATCTACTTTGACACCGCTGACAACTGGCTACGTAAGCACGATACAGGCTTACGCATTCGACGCTTTGATGACGTATTTGTACAAACCGTAAAGACTGCTGGTCGTGTGGTTGCTGGCCTGCATCAAAGGCCTGAATACAATGCAGAACACGACAGCAACGAACCTAAGCTAGCCCTGCACCCAGAGGATATCTGGCCAACAGGTAAAGACATCGAAACGTTGCAAGCTGAGCTGACTCCTCTGTTCTCTACCAACTTCACGCGTGAGCAGTGGTTGATTGGTATGCCTGATGGTAGCCAAGTCGAGGTCGCATTCGATCAAGGCTTTGTTGAATCAGGCGACCTGCAAGAACCGATTTGCGAAGTCGAATTGGAACTTAAATCCGGTCAAACGGATGCGCTATTTACATTGTCTCGCCAATTCTGCGAACAAGGTGGCATGCGTTTGGGTAACCTAAGTAAAGCAGCTAAGGGTTACCGTCTTGCTCAAGGTTATCAAGGAGATGAAGTTACTCCTTTGACCTTAGTTGATACTGACAAAAGTGATACCGTTGAATCGTGTTTTATTCAATCTTTAGAGCATGCTCTCGCTCATTGGCATTATCACGAGCAGATTTTCACAGAGCGTCAATCGATTGAAGCTTTGCATGAGATCAGTCACTCGCTGAGTTTTATTCGCCAAACTTTCACTATCTATGGCGGCATTGTCCCTAGACGAGCAAGTGCGATTTTACGTCAAGAGTTGAAGTGGCTTGAGCAAGAGCTCGACTGGCTGAAAAGCTATGATCACTTCGAAGACTTGCTGGAAGATAAAGGCCATGTACTACGTAAACTCGATGCGCGTAAGTTCTTAGTCGCTGAGCTTAAAGAGATGCAAGAGCAACTGCCAGATCGTGAAGATCTGCTTACCTTGCTGAGCTCTGCTCGTTACACCGGTTTATTGTTAGATTTGAGCCGTTGGATCTTGTCTCGTGGCTGGCAGCCTTTCTTAGATGAGAAAGCGCGTGAGCAAATGGGTCGTGGTATCGAATGGTTTTCCGTGCAGCAACTCGATCGCACATGGGCAGACTTGATGGAAGCTTTCCCGCCAGAGCGAGTGATGACCAGCCAAGCGTATATTGAGCAGCAATACCGTTTGATGCGAAACCTATATTCTGGTGTTGGTTTCGCGAGTTTGTATGATGACGCTGAGCGAAACAGTTTCCGTTTACCTTGGGCCGATATGGTGCAAGGCATTGATGACTTGCTGGCACTTAAAACATTAGAGCCTTTGACTGAGAAGCTGGAAGGCGATGAGAAGCTTCAGCTAGAGCGTTGGTTAGCTCGTCAAGAAGTGTCCATTCTGCATGCGATGGAACAGACACGCCAAATCAGTGTTGAGGTTGAGCCATACTGGCAAGACTAAACTCGATACCTGTATCAATAGAAGTATGAATTTGAAAATAGGGCTCGGGCCCTATTTTTTTGTTTGTTGCTCAAGTTTTTCGAGTCGCTCTAAGATTTTCTGTTGCTGCTCGATGATCTTCTCAAGGTGTTTCTCTTTGTTTTCCGCTCGTTGATTCTCATGATGAGTTGGGGAGGTGATCAAAGAAGTAATCAAGCCTGAAATCATACCAAACACACCGACACCACAGATGATCACCATTGAAGCCACTAACTGACCGGAAGTTGTCACTGGGTAATGGTCGCCATAACCCACAGTACTGATGGTCACAAACGCCCACCATAAAGCATCATGACCTGTAGTGATGTTGGCGTTCGGATCTTTGTGTTCCAATAGCAGGATCGTGCCAGCACCGATAGTCAGTAAGATCACCAAAAGCAGAATGATGGAAGCGAAAGTGGTCTCTTTCCTATTACGAAATAACTCTCTGAAAATACGTTTACTTGAACGCAGAACTAAGATGACTCGCAGAATTTGAAAAATACGGGCGAAACGAAGAGGCTCGATCATTGGGATACTTGCTAAGAAATCGATCCAGTGTACTTTTAGAAATTCTTTTTTGTTTTGTGATCTAAATAGATCAATTGTGAGCTGAAAAAGAAAAACACTACAGATTATAAAATCGAGGCCGATAAGGACTTGTTTCGATTCTTTATCGATCGGTACGAACAATAAGCCTGAGATCACAAATAACGCTAAGAAAGAGAGAATCAGTGACAATAAGCTCATCGGCTTGGTGGCGTCTTTGGTATTATTCAACATTCATACGAGGCTCAAAATAAATCGCGAACTTTGACTGACATAGCCACCTCGCGGATATAGAAGCCATCAATATATAAGAATTAATGGAGAACTGACAATGACTAAACTGTCATTCAAGCCGTGGGAAAGGGTAATCTCTGACGTTCGTCTCGTTCCAAAAATGGTCATGTTGATGATATTCAGCACTATCTTGATCATTTCGAAGCAGCTATGGGACGCAAGTACGTTTTACGATTCATTGCTTGCTGTAACGAACAATGCGCAAGTCGCACAACAGCATTACGAGACTTACCTAGTTCAAGTGGCTTGGCAAACAGCCTTGATGATCATTGTGTTTGTGGTTCTTCTGTTAGCAGCGGCGCGCGTTATGCTGCGCCAGACTCAATACCTTAATGACGCCATTAAAACCATGGCAGATAAGAACTTATCAGTGCCGATTCAAATGGACTGTAAAGATGAATACGGCGATGTGGCACGCGAACTTGAAAAAACTCGCGTCCAACTGAACGACATGATCAAAACTCAGGTGGCCTCTTCTGATGAGCTGTTTGCTCTGACGGAAGTGATGACCATCAGCATGTCTGAAACCAAAGAGTCAGCTCAAGAAGAGTTCAACGAGATCGATCAACTGGCAACAGCAATGAGTGAGATGACGTCGACGGTGCAAACTGTCGCTGAGCATGCACAAAGCGCTTCGTCATTGACTGAACAGGCATCAGGCCAAGCTCTTACTGGTCAGAAGTTCGTTCAAGGATCAGTGTCTAAGATGAGTGAGCTATCTTCAGATATCGCAGCATCTGCAGCAGCGGTAAACCAAGTAGAAGAACGCGTTGACTCAATTGGCAGTGTGGTTGGTACTATCCAAGGCATTTCAGAACAGACAAACCTACTAGCATTGAACGCTGCAATTGAAGCGGCACGTGCCGGTGAAGCGGGTCGTGGTTTTGCGGTTGTTGCTGATGAGGTTCGTAACCTTGCACAGCGCACTCAGCAAGCGACGGTAGAGATTCAAGACATGATCAGTCATCTACAAAGCAGCGCTAACTCTGCGGTAGAACTGATGGAGAAGAGTGTTGTTGAAGCGGCTGAAGGTGTTGATCTGGTGACTAACGCGGGAAGTGAGCTTGACGGCATTGTAAGCCAAGTCAATCAAATCAATGATATGAACTTCCAGATCGCGACCGCTGCAGGCCAACAGAGCAGTGTTGCTGAAGAGATGAGCGTCAACCTGACCAATGTACGCGAGCTTGTTGAAGCTTCAGTTGTGGTGGTTGGTGAACTGCTCGAGACCTCTCAGCTTATGGAAAGTAACGCGCAAGAACTCGACGGTAAGATTAAGCAATTTAAGGTTTAGTCCTCAGCACCCAATCTTCATCCGTCAAAGGCTAATTCCCAGAGACTGTTTCTCGGTTGTAAGCTCAACCAGATAAGTTAATCGATAAAACGCCCACATTGCTAATGTGGGCGTTTTTTATTGGCGTAACTTTGGTATAACTTATCTTTAGTTATGAAAACTCGTTATTGAAGAACTGAATCGATAAACCGATTGTTCGGCGCGCAGCTTATACAAGGAAGAAACATGCCATTGCCTTCTCAACTCATCACTCACTCCCAGTCTGCTTTTGAGCAATTATTAGAGCATCAAAGTGAAGCCATCAATACTTGGTCTGAGCCACTGACTGAAGATCTTAAACGTGTACTCGGTTTAAGCTGTTTTATTGGTGATTGCCTGCAGCGTGATACGGTTTTATGTGGTGACTTACCTAATATGTTGGCATGCGAAGAACGCGCTGAAGGATACCGAGAACGCTTGGCTGAATTACTTTCTAGTTGCACCGATGAAATGAGCGGTCAGCGCGTGCTGCGTCAATTCCGAAATCGAGAAATGACCTACATTGCTTGGCGTGATTTTATGGGTTCGTGGGAGCTAGAGCAGAGCCTAAATCATCTATCGATGTTGGCTGAGGCGATGATCTTCGAAACCTACCAATGGCAGTACGATATTTGTTGTAAAGAGTGGGGCACACCTTGTAATGAACAAGGCGAAGCACAGCCGATGTTGATCATTGGTATGGGCAAGCTAGGGGGCGGTGAGCTTAACTTCTCTTCCGATATCGATCTGATCTTCACCTACCCAGAGAATGGTGAAACCCAAGGTGCAAGACGCAGCATTGCCAATGCGCAGTTCTTTACACGTCTCGGGCAACGTATTATTAAGGCGCTTGATCAGCAAACCTTCGATGGATTCTGTTATCGAGTAGACATGCGCCTGCGTCCATTCGGTGAGAGTGGTCCACTGGTCATGAGTTACGCTGCGCTAGAAGATTACTATCAAGAACAAGGTCGCGATTGGGAACGCTACGCTATGGTCAAAGCGCGTGTGATGGGCAGTGAGATGTACCCTGAGTATCAAGAGCTTCGCCAAATGCTACGCCCGTTTGTGTTCCGCCGTTATATTGATTTTAGTGCGATTCAATCTCTGCGCCGAATGAAGTCTATGATCAGCAGCGAAGTGCGTCGTCGTGGTCTCTCGAACAACATCAAGCTTGGCTCTGGTGGTATTCGTGAAGTTGAGTTTATCGCACAAGTCTTCCAATTGATTCGTGGTGGACGCGAGCCTAGCTTACGCGGTCGAGGGTTACTCGAAACCTTAAGTGCGATTGAATCCCTTCATCTGCTAGAGTCTGAAGAGGTGGGGCACCTACGTGAAGCTTATCTGTTTTTGCGTCGCCTTGAGAACCTGTTACAAGCCATGGCTGATAAGCAAACTCAAACCTTACCTGACGGTGAATTCGAACAACTGCAGCTTGCGGTTGCCATGCAATTTTCCGATTGGGATAGCTTGATTGTGGCAACTCGCGCCCATATGGCGAATGTACATACCGTGTTCGAAGACCTAATTGGCGTTGATGAAGATGACGCTAATCCGATCGCGAGCCACTTTAGCGAGTTGTGGGATATGGCCCATAAACCCGATGTAATTGAGCACGTGTTGGAACACGACATTGCGGTCGCGAGCCCGCCTGATGCGGCGAAAACGATCATTCAGTTTAAAGCCGATTTGGCTAAAAAGACTCTTGGCCCTCGTGGGCGGGAAGTCCTCAATCGACTGATGCCGAAAGTGTTTCAAGCGCTGTACACCGCTAAGGATGCCGAGTTTGGTTTGTCGCGAGTACTGCATCTGCTGCATAAAATCGTTACGCGTACCACTTACCTTGAACTACTAGATGAACACCCTGCCGCGTTGACTCAGCTAGTTCGCCTGTGTACGGCAAGCCCGATGATTTCGGAGCAGTTGGGTCGTTATCCAATTCTGTTAGATGAACTTATCGACCCTCAGCAACTCTACAATCCCGTGCCTTTAGAGTCTTACAAGACCGAGTTGCGTGATTATCTAGCCCGTATCCCTGAAGATGATATGGAGCAACAGATGGAAGGTCTGCGTCAGTTTAAGCAGACCTGTATATTGAGAATTGCAGCCGCGGATATTGCGGGTGCTCTACCTGTCATGAAGGTCAGTGATCACCTGACCTACTTAGCAGAAGCCATTGTGGAGGCGGGGGTCAATCAAGCTTGGTTACAAGTATCCGCCAAGTTTGGTGAACCGACCCATGTTAAAGATCGCGAAGGTCGCGGTTTTGCTGTCGTTGGTTATGGCAAAGTCGGTGGTTGGGAGCTTGGTTATAACTCCGATCTCGATATCGTGTTCATGCACGACTGCCCGGTACACATCTATACTGATGGAAAGAAAGAGATCGATGGACGCCAATTCTACTTAAGATTAGCGCAGCGTATTATTCATATTTTCTCGACCAGAACTGCTTCTGGCATTTTGTACGAAGTCGATACTCGCCTACGCCCTTCTGGTGCATCTGGTCTATTGGTGAGTCCAACCGATGCCTTTGACGAGTATCAGCACAATGACGCGTGGACATGGGAGCACCAGGCCCTCACTCGTGCTCGTATGATTTACGGTGATGACTTATTGGTATCTGCGTTTAACAAAACTAGGCATGAGGTTTTGTGCTTGCCACGAGATGAGGCAACACTCAAAAAGTCAGTTGTGGATATGCGTGAAAAAATGCGTGGCCATTTAGGCGGTAAAAAAGCCGATCGATTCATGCTTAAACAAGATGCGGGCGGTATTACTGATATTGAGTTCTTGGCGCAATACTTAGTGCTGAGATACAGCAACGAGAAACCTAAGCTTACTCGTTGGTGTGACAATGTGAGAATCTTTGAAAGCTTGTTGTCGCAAGGGATAATGGACGAGCAACAAGGTATGGCATTGACCAATGCGTACACCACATTAAGGGATGAAATCCACCACCGTAATCTACTTAACCTTGATGCGGATGTGGCGATTGAAAAGTTCGAAATGGAAAGAGAACATGTTGTTCAGGCATGGAAGCAGTGGATGGAAGCATAATTCAGTCATAGCGTAGCGAGTGCTATGTTTATCTTGATAGGCTTTTACTCATTTATCTGTAGTTTAGCCACTGTAATCAGTGTGCTAGACTCTAGCCAGATTCGATTTTTGGAGCTCAACAATGAAACCAATTCTACCTGACTACAGCCAATCAGGTGTTCTTATTGTCGGTGACGTAATGCTTGACCGTTACTGGTATGGCCCAACTGGCCGTATTTCACCAGAAGCACCAGTCCCCGTTGTGAAAGTAGAAAATAACGAAGAGCGTCCTGGTGGTGCTGCCAACGTAGCAATGAACATTGCCTCTCTTGGTGGGCATGCTCATGTTGTTGGTTTGACTGGTAAAGATGAGCCTGCTGAGGTGTTGAAAAGCACTTTAGGTGCTCTGAAGGTTAAGTGTGATTTCGTTGAGTTAGAAGACTATCCAACCATCACCAAACTACGAGTGATGAGCCGTGGTCAGCAGTTGATTCGCTTGGATTTTGAAGACAAATTCGAAAACACCAACCCAGAGCTTATTTTGTCTCGCATGGAGCAAGCCCTACCAAATGTACGTTCGGTTATCTTGTCAGATTACGCGAAAGGTGCATTAGAGCATGTACAGAGCTTCATTCAAAAAGCACGCGCAGCCAATGTTCCTGTATTCATCGATCCCAAAGGCGCGGATTTAGAGCGCTACCGTGGTGCGACATTACTTACACCAAACATGGCAGAGTTTGAGCTGGTTGCAGGTAAAGTGAAATCAGAAGAAGATCTTATCGAGAAGGGTATTGCCTTGATCGAGAAGTATGACTTTGAAGCTCTATTGGTGACTCGCAGTGAAAATGGTATGACTTTATTACGTAAAGGTCAGGCACCATTCCACTTGCCAACCCAAGCGAAAGAAGTGTACGACGTAACTGGTGCTGGTGATACGGTTATCTCAGTACTGGCTGCGTCTGTTGCAGCTGGTAAGCCATTGGATGAGGCGTGTGCATTAGCGAACGCTGCAGCTGGTGTCGTTGTTGGTAAGCTAGGTACGTCAACGTTATCCACGATAGAGCTAGCTGAAGCGATTCACGGCAGTCAAGACACAGACTACGGTGTGATCTCAGAAGCGGCACTGGTTGAAGCGGTGAAGCGTGCTCGTGCGAAAGGCGAGAAGGTAGTTATGACCAATGGCTGCTTTGATATTCTACATGCTGGTCATGTTTCTTACATGAATCACGCGGCTGAGCTGGGCGATCGTTTGATCGTTGCGGTAAATACCGATGAATCAGTGAAACGCTTGAAAGGCCCTGGTCGCCCTGTGAACCCAACTGATCGTCGTATGGCGGTATTGGCTGGCTTAGGTGCAGTTGATTGGGTTGTGCCATTCTCTGAAGATACCCCTCAACGTTTAATCTCTGAGGTACTGCCAAGCATTCTTGTGAAAGGTGGTGATTACAAGCCTGAAGAGATTGCTGGTGGTGCGGAAGTGATTGCTGCTGGTGGTGAAGTGAAAGTACTTAACTTTGAAGATGGTTGCTCTACCACTGAAATCATTAAAGCGATTAAAGGTGGTCGAGGCTAGTTTTTAGTTTTTAGTTTTTGGCGTTAAGCTTTTAGTTAGGCAGTAAATCTCGCTTTAATCGATAATAAAAATGCCGCTCAATGAGCGGCATTTTTGTAACGGTAACTTGAGTAATTAAGAGTTACTTACTTGCTACTTTTAGACCTGCGTTTACATCAACAATGTCTTGTTCGCTTAGCGTACCAACTGCTTGACGAAGCTGAAGTACACTTAGGATGTAGTTGTAACGAGCATCTGAAAGGTTTTTGTTCGCATCATATAGACGACGAGTCGAATCTAGTACGTCAACGATAGTACGAGTACCTACATCAAAACCAGCTTCTGTTGCTTCTAGAGCAGACTGAGCAGAAACTACAGACTGTTCGTAAGCGCGTAGAGCACCGATCGAAGCGCTGATGTTGTTGTTGAATGCACGTACGTCTTTTACAACGCTACGGTAAGTTGCTTCTAGATCTTCACTTGCTGCAACGTAGTTGTATTCAGCCTGTTTAGTCAATGAAGTTGTGTTACCACCCGTGTATAGAGGTACAACTAAGTTCAAACCAATGTTTAGGTTGTCTTGGTCGTAATCTTGGGTGCTGTTTGATTGATCTGAAACAGCGTAGCTACCATCTAGGGTTAAGCTTGGTAGGTGACCAGAGCTTGCTAGAGAGATGTTGTCTTTTGCTACGTCTTGAGAGATACGTGCAGCCAATAAGCTAAGGTTCTTTTGTTCTGCTTGTTCAACAAGTGCAACTGCAGACTCAGAAGATTTGCTTGCTGAGAAACGATCAGTATCTAGGATGCTTAGGTTAGAGTGTTCCTGACCTGTAATCTCACGAAGACCTTCGTAGCTATTCGTTAGGTCGTTCTCTGCAAGAACTTCATCAGCCAAAACACCATCGTACTGAGCTTGCGCATCATGTACATCGGTGATTGCTGAAAGACCTACTTCAAAACGTTGCTTAGTTTGCTCTAGTTGACGAGCAACCGCTGCTTTCTCTGCACGAACAAATTCTAGGTTATCTTGAGCGCGAAGCACTTCGAAGTATGCTGTCGCAACACGAAGGATCAAGGCTTGTTGTTCTGCCGCGTAAGCTGAATCAGATTGACGAGCGGTTTTCTCTGCCGTATCTAGTGTGATCCATGAAGAACGCTGGTAAAGCTCTTGGCTGAAGCCGATAGCAGCTCCCCAAGTGTTGTTATCAATGCTTGAATTACCAACACCTGATGTATCTCGATCACCACGATTAATGTCGTAGTTTGCTGTTAGGTTGATTTGCGGTAACAAAGAGCTACGACTTGACGTTACTGCTTCAAAAGCGGCATCGCGCTGCGCTGCTGAACGAAGAAGTTGTGGATCGTTCTGTTTTGCTTGGTCGTAAACTTCAGCTAGCGTATCAGCAAAAGCTGACGAACTCAGGCTGCCAATTGCTGCACTGATAAATAGTGGAAGCAGTTTTTTCATTTTCCTATTCCTGCCTTTTATGGAATTTTCTTTAGAAGAGTTTAACCCAGTTTGGTGGTAATTTACTCGAAACTTTGCACTTTTTTACAGTTAACTGTCCACTTGTGCAATATTTATTTTTTAAAGCTTAACTTTAATTATAAATTTTATATAAAAAGTTGAACCTTATCCTTGGTAGTTAACTCGGACAATGAGTAAACTATAAAGATCACTTAGTGAGGTACCAAATGCAACAGTATGACAATCAACGACATGAGTTTACTCCGCAAGATGTGGAAATAGTCTCAAAAGAGACGCTGTTTCGTGGTTTTTTCAAAATGGTCAAGTACACATTTAAACATAGACTATTTGAGGGAGGCTGGAGCCAACCAATAGAGCGTGAGATGTTTGAGCGTGGACATGCTGCCGCTTTGCTACCTTATGATCCTGTGCGTGATGAAGTGGTGATCGTCGAACAGATCCGTGTCGGAGCCCTAGAGCATGAGAACCCATGGCAATACGAAATTGTTGCTGGGATCATTGATACGGACGAATCGCCACAAGACGTCGCTCGTCGTGAAGCAATGGAAGAAGCCGGAGTCGAAGTCGGATCTGTATTGCCTATTACTTCGTATTATCCTTCATCTGGTGGTTGCTCTGAAAAGCTCGACGTCTTTGTTGGCTGTGTTGATGCAACGACAGCCAAAGGGGTACACGGATTGGACTACGAAGGTGAAGACATTCGTGTACAAGTGATGAGTCGCGAAGCTGCTTATCAGTTGGTAAAAGATGGTGTATTTGAAAATGGAGCCACGATCATTGCGCTACAGTGGCTACAATTGAACTACCAAGAATTACAGTCAGAGTGGATAGATTAACGTCATGCCAAATATCGCGGTCAAAAAACCGTATCATGTTGATCTTGCTGAATTGATGCGAGTTTACGAGACTAACTATGCCAAACTGAACGCTTTGTTACCGGTTGGGCATGAGGTTGGTGACGTTCGCTGTTACCAAGCCGTTAATATGGTGTATCAATTGACAGTGAATGAGGTCACAAAATACACCACATTAATAGATATATGTCAGAGTGATGCGATGCCAGTGTTTCCTTTGCCAAAAATGTCTGTCAGGCTATATCACGACGCTCGAGTTGCAGAAGTGTGCGCTAGCGGGGATTTTTCGCGAGTCAAAGCGAAATATGACTACCCCAACACTAAGCTTCTGCAAAAGGACGAGAAATTTCAATTGAATAAATTTCTTGGGGAATGGTTAACGTTTTGTTTAAAAACGGGTATCAGCCGAACCCCAATTGCCTTTTAATTGAGCCTATTTATCAACACTTTTAAAGTCTAAACAGTAACGTATCTGGATTTGTTATTTTGGAATTATCACACACTTCAAAATTTGATGAGAGCACTATTAAGCTTGTGCAGCTAACGGACACGCATTTATTTGCGCCGAGCAATGGCAGCTTATTAAGCATCAACACTCAAGATAGCTTTCGTGCTGTAGTCGATGGCATTGTTAGTCAGGGCTTTGACTATCAAGCGATTTTAGCAACCGGTGATATATCTCAAGATCACAGTGCTGAGTCGTACCAGAAATTTGAGTCAGGGATTCAGCCTTTGGAAAAGCCATGCTATTGGCTGCCAGGGAACCATGACTTTAAGCCTAATATGGGCAGTGTTTTACCATCACCACAAATACAGTGTGTTGAGCATGTCTTGCTAGGCGATAACTGGCAGATGGTGATGCTAGACTCGCAGGTGGTTGGTGTGCCTCATGGTCGCCTCAGCGATCAACAGCTTGACCTATTAGAACAGAAGCTGACGGAGTTCCCTGAACGTAATACCTTGGTTCTATTGCACCACCATCCATTGTTGGTTGGCAGCGCATGGTTAGATCAACATAACCTAAAAGACGCCGATCAATTTTGGGATGTGGTTCAACAGCACACCAATGTTAAAGCCGTACTGTGTGGTCACGTTCATCAAGACATGAACCGAGATCATCATGGTGTACAAGTCATGGCAACACCGTCGACTTGTGTGCAATTCAAACCTAACTCAGATGACTTCGCGGTTGATACTTTGTCTCCGGGCTGGAGAGAGATTGAATTACATCAAGACGGTACCGTTAGCACGCAAGTTCGTCGTCTGCCTCATGGGCAGTTCTTGCCTGATTTTAAGGCTGCTGGTTACTAATGAAGGCGGTTATTGATGCCAGGCTCTAATCAACAAGCTAATAAGCCATCGCTGCTTCTCTATATTCACGGATTTAACAGCTCATCACGTTCTCATAAAGCGAATGTGATGGCAGATTACTGTGCGGAGCATCGCGCTGATATTAAAGTCGTAACCCCTCAACTGCCGAGTTTCCCTCAACAAGCGGCACTTCATTTACAGCAGCTGGTGGAGCAATACAAAGAGCAATATCAAATAGCGTTGGTCGGTAGCTCGCTGGGTGGCTATCTTTCAACATGGCTGAATAGCCACTATGGTTTTAAAGCGGTGGTTGTAAACCCAGCAGTGAAGCCGTATGAGCTTCTTGCTGACTATTTAGGTGAACAAGTAAACCCATACACAGATGAACGATATGTACTGGAAACAAAACATATTGATGAACTGAAGGCGTTAGAGGTTTCGGCTATCGCTAAGCCGAGCGACTTCTGGTTACTTCAGCAAACGGAAGACGAAGTTCTGGATTACCGACAAGCGGTAGAGAAGTACCAAGGTGCAACACAGACAGTAGAAGAGGGCGGGGATCATAGCTTTGTTGATTTTGAACGCTACCCACAACAAATCATCACCTTTCTAAATCTTTAATCTGTTCCACCAACCAAGTGATTTTCTCTTGTTTGCCTGTTATTTCATCTATCAATGGTGAAATATCATAGTTTGATGTCTTAGTTTTTGAACTAGCTTGACATCATTACTCAGCTTCCAGACTATATTCCCCAATACTTCGCTCGTTCGCTCTACTATGACGGTTCATAGTAATGATTCTGCTTTAGTGAAACTGGAGCCAGCGAACTGACGCAAACTTTTTGAGTAAACTCCGTATTATGACTGAACAATATAATGCAAAAGACCTCGAGGTACTTGAAGGTCTCGACCCTGTGCGACACCGCCCGGGAATGTATACCGAGACAGAAAGACCTAACCACCTTGCCCAAGAAGTCATTGATAACTCGGTCGATGAAGCACTAGCGGGACACGCTAAGAAGATCAAAGTGGTACTTCATGCAGACCAATCGTTAGAAGTTACCGATGACGGCCGTGGTATGCCTGTCGATATCCACCCTGAAAAAGGGATCTCAGGTGTTGAGCTGATTTTAACTAAGCTCCACTCTGGCGGTAAATTCTCGAATAACAACTATAAGTTCTCTGGTGGTCTGCACGGTGTAGGTATCTCGGTTGTAAACGCGCTGTCAAAACGTGTTGAAGTGACCGTACGCCGAGAAGGTCAGGTTCACGAGATCGCACTTGAAGGCGGTCATGCAGTAACAGAGCTTACTGTGACGGGCACTTGTGGTCATCGTAACAGTGGTACATCAGTACATTTCTGGCCTGATCCTAAGTACTTCGATAGCCCTAAATTCTCGACACTTCGTCTGATTAACAACCTACGTGCAAAAGCAGTGCTTTGCCCAGGTTTAGAAATTACCTTTATCGACAAAGTCGGTGGTGAAGAGCATAAATGGTTCTATGAAGATGGTCTAAAAGACTACCTTGCCGAAGGCGTGAAAGGTTACACCTTGCTGCCTGAAGAACCGTATGTTGGCGAATTCGTTGCTGAAACAGAAATGGCAAACTGGGCGATCATCTGGCAGCCAGAAGGCGGCGACATGATCACCGAAAGTTACGTGAACTTAGTACCGACTAAACAAGGTGGTACACACGTAAACGGTCTTCGCCAAGGTCTTCTTGATGCAATGCGTGAGTTCTGTGAATTCCGTAATTTGCTGCCGCGTGGCGTTAAGCTAACGGGCGACGATATCTTCGATCGCTGTTCGTACGTACTGTCGGTGAAGATGCAAGATCCGCAGTTTGCTGGTCAAACAAAAGAGCGCTTGTCTTCACGTCAAACTGCTGCGTTTGTGTCTGGTGTGGTAAAAGATGCGTTTAGCCTGTGGTTGAACGAAAAGCCACAACTGGCAGAACAGCTAGCAGAAGCTTGTATTGCGAATGCCCACCGCCGTATGCGCGCAAGCAAAAAGGTTGTGCGTAAGAAAATCGCTTCAGGCCCAGCACTGCCGGGTAAGCTAACTGACTGTTCAGTTCAAGACTTAAGCCGTACCGAAATCTTCTTCGTGGAAGGGGACTCGGCGGGTGGTTCTGCTAAACAAGCACGTGATCGTGAGTTCCAAGCAGTTATGCCACTTCGCGGTAAGATCCTAAATACATGGGAAGTGTCAGCAGACCAAGTATTGGCTTCGCAAGAAGTGCACGACATCTCGGTGGCTCTAGGCATCGACCCGGACAACGATGATTTATCCGGCCTGCGTTACGGTAAGATCTGTATCCTTGCCGATGCGGACTCGGATGGTCTTCATATCGCGACACTGCTGTGTGCTTTGTTTACTCGCCATTTCCATGCATTAGTTGAAGCGGGTCATATCTATGTGGCAATGCCTCCTCTGTATCGTATCGATTGCGGTAAAGAAGTGTTCTACGCACTTGATGACGCAGAGAAAGACGGTGTGCTTGAGCGACTATCGCAGAAGAAAGCCAAGATCAACGTGCAACGATTCAAAGGTCTGGGTGAAATGAACCCACTTCAGTTGCGTGAAACCACCATGGATCCAAACACTCGTCGCCTTGTGCAGTTAACGATTGATGACAGCGAAGCAACCAACGAGATGATGGACATGCTGCTTGGTAAGAAACGTGCAGATGATCGCCGTACATGGCTACAGACTAACGGTGATATGGCCGAGGTATAATGGATGTCTAACGAAATTACATATGATGGCGTTGAACAGCTGCCAATGCGCAAGTTCACCGAAGATGCCTACTTAAATTACTCAATGTACGTGATCATGGATCGTGCATTGCCGTATATCGGTGATGGCTTGAAGCCAGTACAGCGTCGTATTATCTACGCGATGTCTGAGCTAGGCTTATCGGCTGCATCGAAATACAAAAAATCAGCACGTACCGTTGGTGACGTATTAGGTAAGTATCACCCACATGGTGACTCTGCTTGTTACGAAGCGATGGTATTGATGGCGCAGCCTTTCTCTTACCGCTACCCATTGGTAGATGGTCAAGGTAACTGGGGTGCTCCTGATGATCCGAAATCGTTCGCTGCGATGCGTTATACCGAAGCCAAATTATCTAAGTTTGCTGAGGTTCTTCTAGGTGAACTAGGTCAAGGCACTGTTGACTGGCAACCAAACTTTGATGGCACGATGAAAGAGCCTCAAATGTTGCCTGCTCGCCTACCTCACATCCTACTTAACGGTATTACAGGTATCGCGGTAGGTATGGCGACCGATATTCCACCACACAACGTGCGTGAAGTCGCTAATGCAGCCATTCACCTAATTGATACGCCTAAGTCTGAGCTTTCAGACGTGATGGGTTTCATTCAAGGTCCAGATTACCCGACTGAAGCTGAGATTATCTCCCCGAAATCGGACATCGAAAAGATCTACCGTACTGGACGTGGCAGCATCAAGATGCGCGCGGTTTGGCACAAGGAAGGCTCTGATATTGTTATCACGGCTTTACCTCATCAAGTGTCAGGTGCGAAGTTACTTGAGCAAATCGCTAACCAGATGCGCGCTAAGAAGCTGCCAATGGTTGACGACTTGCGAGATGAATCGGATCACGAGAACCCAACGCGTATCGTTGTCGTTCCTCGTTCGAATCGTATCGACTGTGACCAATTGATGAGTCACCTGTTCGCGTCGACGGATCTAGAGAAAAACTTCCGCGTTAACTTGAACATGATTGGTTTAGATAATCGTCCTCAAGTTAAAGGCTTAGTTCAAATCCTGAAAGAGTGGATCGAGTTCCGTCGCACAACGGTTCGCCGTCGTTTGCAGTACCGTTTAGATAAAGTACTGGCACGCTTGCACATCTTAGAAGGTTTGCTTGCTGCTTATCTTAATATCGATGAAGTGATTGAGATCATTCGTACAGAAGACGAACCATGTCCTGTCCTAATGAGCCGTTTCAACATTTCTGAAATTCAAGCCAATGCGATTCTTGATATTAAACTTCGTAACTTAGCTAAGTTAGAAGAGTTTAAAATCCGAGCGGAACAAGAAGAGCTTGAAGCTGAACGTGAGAAGCTTGAAAAGCTACTCGGTTCAGAGCGTCGCTTGAATACGCTGATCAAGAAAGAAATCCAAGCAGATGCGGATAAATACGGCGATGATCGTCGTTCACCTCTGATTGAGCGCGCTGAAGCGAAAGCGCTAACAGAGCGCGACTTAGTACCAAGCGAACCAATCACGGTTGTGTTGTCTGAGAAAGGTTGGATTCGTCATGCCAAGGGGCATGAAGTTGACGCTGAAGGTTTGAACTACAAATCGGGTGATAAATTCTTAGCGAGTGCTAAGGGTAAGAGTAACCAGCAAGCGGTGTTCCTCGGCAGTGATGGTCGAAGCTACTCCCTTGAGTCACATTCATTACCGTCGGCGCGAAGCCAAGGTGAGCCAATTACAGGCCGCTTGAACGTCAGCCCAGGTACTTCTATTCGCCAAGTGGTGATGGGAGAGAATGAACAATTATGGTTAGTCGGTTCTGATGCAGGTTATGGTTTTGTTTGTAAGGGTAGCGATCTGCTGTCCAAGAACAAGAGCGGTAAAGCCTTGGTTAACTTGCCACAAGCTTCTGAAGTGATGATGCCAAGCCCTATTGCTGACTTGGACAGTAATCAGATTCTGGCGATTACTAACCAAGGTCGTATGTTGTTGTTCCCGATTAAAGATCTCCCTCAGCTGAGCAAAGGTAAAGGCAACAAGATCATCAACATCCCTTCTGCGAAAGCAAAAGAGCGTGAAGAGTTTGTCTCACATCTTATGGCTATCCCAGAGAATGCGACGCTGACTATCTACGCCGGTAAACGTAAGCTTGGTTTGAAACCTGCGGATCTTGAAAACTTCCGTGGTGAACGTGGTCGTCGTGGTGGTCTACTGCCTAGAGGACTACAGCGAGTGACTCGCATCGATATCGAAGAGCAAAGTGAATCGTAGAGATACTTGAAACAATCTTTAGATAAAAGAAAACCCAGCCTATGAGCTGGGTTTTTTGTACTTGTGTATTAGCAGCTTGAATCATTGCTTACAGAGTTTGCTCTACAGGCGAGTATCTTCGGCGATGGTCACCTTTAAGGTTTTGCTTTCACCTTGGCGCAATATACCCACATCGATAACTGTACCAGGTCGCAGGTCGGTAACGATGTCCATTACACTCTGGCGACCATTTACTTGGTTATCGTTGATACTGACAATAATGTCTTGAGCTTCAAAACCCGCATCGGCAGCCGGACCATTAGGGTCTATCCCCAACACAACGATCCCGCCGATATTCTTAGTACCCAACATGCGTGAGGTGACTGAGTTGATGTCTTGTCCATCGATACCAATATAGCCACGAATCACACGACCATCGGCGATGATCTTTTCCATGATTTTATTAGCAAGCGGATAGGGGATAGCGAATGAGATCCCATAGGTTTCCATGTCGGTAGCTTGCTGGAAAGAGGCGGTATTGATACCGACTAGCTCACCTTGTGAGTTCACCAGTGCGCCACCTGAGTTACCTTCATTGATTGCCGCATCGGTCTGGATAAAGGCTTGATGGCCATCGGCACTGATCGAAGAACGGCCGGTTGCAGAGATGATACCAAAGGTTGTTGTTTGACCTAGGTTGTATGGGTTACCGATAGCCAGTACAACATCACCGACATTGGCTTTGTAATTAGGATTGAGTGGGATCACCGGTAGATTATCACCGCTGACTCTAAGTATCGCGATATCGGTGCGTTTGTCTGAACCGACAAGTTGCGCAGCTGCTACTCGGCCATCTTGAAGTGCCACAACTATTTGGTCTGCTTGAGCCACCACATGGAAGTTGGTAATGATGTAGCCTTTCTCGCTAACAATCACCCCAGAGCCCAAACCTTGTGTGAGCAGTTTGTTTCGATCGCTTTCAGCGTATTTACGGCTATAAATGTTAACCACTGCAGGCGCCGCGCGGCGAACTGCTTGGTTAAATGAAATCTGAAGAGAGCCAATATTATCGACTTTAGGGCTAGTGACGTCAGCGACAATCGCTGGTCTTAAGCTCGGGAAGGCGAGAAGAATAAGCGCCGCTGAAACGAGTCCAAGGGAAATAGAACGAAATAGAAAGGACAGCATGTTTCCCTCTTCAACAAGTAAGGTGTGAAGCCTCCATCAATGGATGACTGATTTGATTACAAGTGAAGCATAGCATTTTGATTGATCTAAAGAAAAGGGAGACTGAGTAAGTTTAAAGCAAACTTACTGAGCCTCCCTGTAATTGCGCTGACGTAAGACTATCGAATCACAAGATAGATAGTTCGGTCGCCTCGCTGGATATTAAGCGCCAGTACACCAGGTTGTTTTTCAAGAATCTCTCTAAACTCAGCAAGGTTCTTAACGGGCTGGCGGTTTACTCCGATGATGATGTCATCTTTCAGGAGTTGATAGGCTTCGGCTGGTGAACCTTGAGCAACATTCGATACCTTGACGCCCGTTGCAGAGTCACTCTCTGTTGTGTTGGTTAACTCAGCACCAGCTAGTCCTTCATGGAGCTTCTCAGCTTGTGTTTTATTATTGGTGGATTCACCAAGCGTCACATCAAAGGTTTTGCTCTTACCGTCACGAACCACACCCAGTTCAATCTGCTTACCAGCGCCGAGTGTTGCGACCTTAGCTCTTAACTCGCTGAAGGTATCAATGCGTTTGCCATTAATAGAGACAATAATATCGCCCGCTTTCAGTCCTGCTTTATCGGCTGCGCTGTCAGGGACGATTTGGCTAACAAAGGCGCCCTTGCTTGATTCATAACCGAGTGCTTCTGCCAATTCAGAGGTCACTTCTCCGCCTTGAACGCCAAGCATGCCGCGTTTTACTTCACCGAAGTCGAGAATTTGTTCTGTCAGGTTTGTCATCATATTAGAAGGGATTGCAAAGCCGATACCGACATTACCTCCGTTAGGGCCAAGAATGGCGGTGTTGATACCAATTAGCTCACCGTTAAGGTTCACTAGCGCACCACCAGAGTTGCCGCTGTTGATTGCTGCATCGGTTTGAATGAAGTTTTCAAAGTTTTCTAGATTCAGGCCGCTACGGCCGAGTGCAGAAACAATACCGGATGTCACGGTTTGCCCAAGTCCGAATGGGTTACCGATCGCGACACTAAAATCACCAACTCTTAGTTTGTCTGAGTCTGCGACTTTTATCTGGGTCAGGTTTTTGGCTTCTTCTAATTTTAGCAGTGCGATATCAGACATCTGGTCGCCGCCGATGAGCTCGGCATCGTACTCTCGACCATCATGAAGTTTTACTTTGATATCGTCCGCACCATTAATGACATGGTAATTGGTCACGATATGACCTTTCTCGGCGTCAATGATGACACCAGAGCCTAATCCGCGGAAGGGACGCTCTCGTGTTTGTTCTGGACCAAAAAAGAATTGAAATTGTTCAGGGATTTGCTGACGTTGTACCTGTTTGCCTTCTACGGCAATACTAACCACAGCGGGGGTCACTTGTTCAAGCATAGGAGCAAGGCTCGGTAATTGTTCATTACCCACACTTAGTGGCAGTGCGGCTGTTGCTTTAATGGGGGTGATGATTGAACTTAAGCTTAAAGTTAGCACTGATAAAGCAAGCAAAGGTTTTTTCATCATAAACTCCTCTCTAGTTAAGGTCTTAACCCTCTTATACGTTTAATAAGTATGATAAGTTTCAAATGACCTGAGTGAAAGTTATGACTCAAAAACCTTTGTAAAGTTCACAGAAGTGTTAAATGTTTACGATGCTTTTGCTGTAACAACATCGGGAGCATTCATGATTTCTTTCTTCTGCTCTGTAAATAAACCGGTTGCGCCATTAGCGTAATCTTTCGGTTGTTCCTCAAGTGTCGCCTCTTTTACTGAAGGCTTCTCTTGTGGCTTGTCCGAATGGGCAGCGGCTGTTTTCACAAACGGGTTATCTTGCTCTGGCAGGTTAGGAATCAGCTCTGAGCTTGTTTTTTCCATGTGTTGGTACAGTTTTGTGTAGTCTTTACCTAATGTGTCCAACATTTCTGCTGATTTCGCAAAGTGATCAGCCAGCTCTTGTCGCTGCTGCTCAAGGGCAAACTTTGCGCTATCCAATTCTTTCTGTACGTTCTTTTGTTTTTTGTATTCAGGTGTCATGAGACGAGAAATAGCGACCCCTAAAATAACTCCGACTAGTAAACCGGCAACGGCATACATCCAAGGCATAACAGCTCCTTATTATTGTTTTTTAACATGTTTGTTACTACTTAGTTACACGTGATACGGCTCCATGGTACTATGAGAAAGCCGCAGTATAAAGAGAAATGCGTGTGCGCTAGTTAGCAGTTTGATGCTGCATTATTCACCACATCACGTTATTCCTCGTACTGTTTGGGCTCATTTTTAGTTGTTGTCTGATATTGCTTTCATTGTGGAAATGTCGTCATGAATCCCATTAAAAAATACGAACAAGATATAAAAGAACATGGATTTCAAAGAGATCCAGCACAAGAGCAAGCCGTAAAATCTTTAGATGAACTCTTTCATCAATTTCAAGATTACATGAATACGCCCATTCCTCAACTGACTCGCTTCCAGAAATTACTAGGCAAAAAGCCAGAACTGCCACAACCACCGAAAGGTCTCTATTTTTGGGGTGGCGTAGGGCGAGGAAAAACGTACCTAATGGATACGTTCTATGATGCCTTACCGACCACTAAAAAAATGCGTGTTCACTTTCACCGCTTTATGTATCGAGTTCATGATGAGCTAAAGGCGCTAGGTAATGTGAGTGATCCATTGCCTTTAGTCGCAGACAAGTTGAAGGAAGAAGCGGACATTATCTGTTTCGACGAATTCTTTGTTTCAGACATCACCGATGCGATGATCCTAGGAACCTTGTTCCAAGAGTTATTCGCTCGAAACGCTATCTTGGTTGCGACCTCTAATATTCCACCTGCGGATCTGTATCGCAACGGGTTACAGCGAGCGCGTTTCTTACCTGCCATCAAGCTCATTCAAGACAACTGTCATATCCTTAATGTCGATAGTGGTATTGACTATCGTCTACGTACCTTAGAACAGGCTGAGATTTACCATTACCCGCTAGATAGCCAAGCGAATATTAATCTCGAAAAGTATTACGCTCAGCTGGTTGGTGAAGATAAAGAGAAGCTTAAGCAGATAGAGGTTAACCACCGTCAATTAGATGTAGTCGAAGCGAGTGATGGCGTACTGCATGGTACCTTTGCTCAGCTTTGTCAGTCGGCTCGTAGCCAGAACGACTATATTGAGTTGTCTCGGGTTTATCACACAGTTCTATTGGCGGATGTATTGCAAATGGGCGCGACTTCAGATGACGCTGCGAGGCGCTTCATTGCATTAGTTGATGAGTTCTACGAGCGCAATGTGAAGCTGATTATTTCAGCGGAAGTGGAGCTAGAAAAGCTATACACCCATGGTCAGCTAGAGTTTGAATTTAAACGTTGTCAGTCGCGTTTAATTGAAATGCAGAGCCATGAATATTTGGCAAAAGAACACTTAAGTTAGCTTTGATTATCTCGAATAAGAAATAGAATTAAAAAAATCGTGATTTTGTTCAAAAAGAGGTGATTTTTTCTTCGCTCTTCTCTATAATCCTGCGACCTACCGTTACTGCGGGCCTCTAGCGATGAGTAAAATCACGTTATGCCAAGAGTTTTCCAACACTCGAAGGGGTGATGAATGGTAACTCTTAGACAGTGGGAATACGCGAGTATTCCTTAAGTGTAAATTTTTTAAATAGGTAATTATTAGCATGAAAACTTTCGTTGCTAAACCAGAAACTGTAAAACGCGACTGGTATGTTGTAGACGCTGAAGGCAAAACTCTTGGCCGTCTAGCAAGTGAAATCGCTTCTCGCCTACGCGGCAAGCACAAAGCAGAATACACTCCTCACGTAGACACTGGTGATTACATCATCGTTGTTAACGCTGAGAAAGTTGCTGTAACTGGTAACAAAGCTAAGGGTAAGGTTTACTACCGTCACTCAGAGTTCCCAGGTGGTCTTAAAACTATCACTTTTGAAAAGCTAATTGCTAAGAAACCAGAAATGGTTCTAGAACTAGCAGTTAAAGGTATGCTTCCACGTGGTCCTCTAGGCCGCGCGATGTACCGTAAGCTTAAAGTGTACGCTGGTACTGAGCACAACCATGTTGCTCAACAGCCACAAGTACTAGACATCTAAGGGGATTATGAAAATGGCAGAGAATCAATACTACGGCACTGGTCGTCGCAAAAGCTCAGCAGCTCGTGTTTTCATCAAACCAGGCTCTGGTGAGATCGTAATCAACAAGCGTAGCCTTGATGTTTACTTCGGTCGTCCAACTTCTCGTATGGTTGTTAAGCAACCTCTTGAGCTAGTTGAACTAACTGAGAAACTTGACCTTTACATCACTGTTTCTGGTGGTGGTATTTCTGGTCAAGCTGGCGCAATCCGCCACGGTATCACTCGCGCTCTTATGGAGTACGATGAAACTCTACGTCCTGCTCTACGTGCAGCTGGCTACGTTACTCGTGACGCTCGTTGCGTTGAACGTAAGAAAGTTGGTCTACGTAAAGCTCGTCGTAAACCTCAATTCTCTAAGCGTTAATTTTTCTTTACGAAAAAGTACACGCCCCCAGTTTTACGACTGGAATTGTGGTTCAAAGCTCGGCTATATGCCGGGCTTTTTGTTTTTATACCCCCTCTAAACGCTTTCCCTTCCTCGTTTTATTTCCAAATTCTTATATTTTGAAAGCTTTTGTAACCCAATGTGCGCTTTGCCTCATGATTGTTACAAAAAGGTAGCTTTATCTTGTCAAAAAGTAGGGTTTTATTTATCATTTGCCGTCAATAAATAGAACTAAATACATATTTTGTTAGCCATGCTCTTTAATCGGAATTATTTCAATCCACAAGGAGCAAATGGGAGAATGTTTGGATGAGCAACGCGCCTTTAAATAACGGTCGCAGGCGTTTCTTAACCGCAACAACAGCCGTTGTTGGTGGTTTAGGAGCAGCTGCTGTAGCCGTGCCTTTTATTAAATCATGGAATCCGAGTGCCAAGGCGAAAGCTGCGGGCGCGCCGGTGGAAGTGGAAGTCAGTAAGTTAGAACCGGGACAAATGGTTCGTGTCGAGTGGCAAGGTAAACCTGTATGGGTTGTACGCCGTGCTGAGTCGGTACTAGAAAACCTAAAATCGATCGGTGGTCAACTTCGTGACCCTCAATCTGAAGCTGAACAACAACCAGAATACGCACAGAACGAGTTCCGTTCAATTAAGCCGGAATTCTTCGTTGCTGTTGGTTTCTGTACGCACTTAGGTTGTTCTCCAACTTACCTGCCGGATTCTTTTGCAGAACAAGTTCAGGGTGTTAAGTCTGGTTTCTTCTGTCCTTGTCATGGTTCAAAGTTTGATATGGCAGGTCGAGTATTCCAAGGCGTACCAGCTCCATTGAATCTTGTTGTACCAAAGCATATGTATTTGAGTGACACTAAGATCATGATCGGTGTGGACGAGGGAGACGCGTAATGCAAGGATTGCTTGATTGGGTAGAGAAACGTCTACCCGCGATGAATGCGTATAAAAAGCATTTATCTGAATACCCAATGCCTAAGAACTTTAACTTTTGGTACCTTTTCGGTTCTTTGGCAATGTTGGTATTGGTTAACCAAATCCTTACGGGTATTTGGCTAACAATGAACTACGTACCGTCAGGTGAGGGTGCATTTGCTTCTGTTGAATACATCATGCGTGATGTGGAATACGGTTGGCTACTACGTTACATGCACTCAACAGGTGCTTCGGCATTCTTCGTTGTTATCTACCTGCACATGTTCCGTGGCCTAATCTATGGTTCTTACCAAAAGCCTCGTGAGCTACTTTGGATCTTCGGTATGTTGATCTTCTTAGTGCTTATGGCTGAGGCTTTCATGGGTTACCTACTACCATGGGGTCAAATGTCTTACTGGGGTGCTCAGGTAATCATTTCTCTGTTTGGTGCGATCCCTGTTATCGGTGATGACCTAACGCTTTGGATCCGTGGTGACTACATCATCTCTGGTGCAACGCTGAACCGTTTCTTCGCACTGCACGTTATCGCTCTACCAATTGTACTTCTGCTGCTTATCGTACTTCACGTACTAGCACTGCACGAAGTGGGTTCGAACAACCCAGACGGTATTGAGACGAAACTTCCTAAAGGCACAATGGGCGACGACTACAAAACGCAGTTCCCATTCCACAAGGATTACACTAAGAAATACGACATCATTGACTCTATTCCTTTCCACCCATACGGGACCGTGAAAGATATGGTTGGTGTGGCCGGTTTCCTATTCTTCTTCTGTTATGTGCTGTTCTTTAACCCAGAGATGGGTGGATTCTTCCTTGAGCCGCCAAACTTTGAAGCTGCTAACCCACTGAAAACACCAGAGCACATCGCTCCGGTATGGTACTTCACGCCGTTTTACGCAATTCTGCGTGCTGTCCCTGATAAGTTGCTAGGTGTTGTAGCAATGGGCGCATCTATTGTTGTGCTATTCCTACTACCATGGTTCGACCGTTGTAAAGTGCGTTCTTACCGTTACCGTAGCAAACTGCATTTGATTAACATCATCCAATTCACAATAAGCTTTATTGCGCTTGGTGTACTTGGTGCGCTTCCAGCAACGCCAACATACACGCTACTGGCTCAAATCTTTAGCTTAGGTTACTTCATGTTCTTCGTTCTACTGTGGTTCTACAGTAAAAATGAAGCGACGAAACCATTACCAGAAAGGGTGACATTCAAATGAAAAAGTGGATTGTAATTTTATTTGCTATGTTGCCGTCACTGGTGATGGCAGCGGGTGCAAACGTACCATTAGACAAAGCGAACAATGATTTAACAGACAAAGCTTCATTGCAAAATGGCGCTAAGATGTTCATGAACTACTGTTTCGCTTGTCACTCAACGCAGTACCAGCGCTATGAACGTGTTGCGAATGATTTAGAGATCCCCGTTGATCTTATGAAGGAAAATCTGATTTTCGACCCTGAAGCGAAAATCGGTGACTTGATGGTTAATGCTATGCCTTCTGATCAAGCGGCAAGTTGGTTTGGTGCTCCGCCACCAGACCTAACATTGGTTGCTCGTGTTCGTGGCGCAGACTGGCTGTACACTTACCTTCGTACTTTCTATGAAGATCCGTCTCGTCCATTTGGCGTGAACAACATTGTTTTCCCAAGCGTTGGTATGCCGCACGTTCTTGAAGAACTGCAAGGTATCCCAACACCAATCTACGATACTCATATGGTAGATGGCGAGGAAGTGACGGTTGTTGTTGGCACTGAGACTGACGGCTCTGGCGAATTAAGTGCTGGTGAATACGACGAAGCAGTTCGTGACCTTGTTAACTTTTTGGTTTACTCGGGCGACCCAGTTCAACTTGAGCGTCACGCTATGGGTTGGTGGGTAATGGCCTTCTTAGTAATCTTCACTATCATCGTGATTTTGCTGAAGAAAGAGTATTGGCGTGATGTGCACTAATTGTGCTATAATACCGTGCTAATTCCCAAATTATGTTAATGTTCAATGGAGGCTTTAGGCCTCCATTGTTTTTATTTAAAGTGTACTGGAGGGCTCCATGGCTGTAGCTGCCAATAAACGTTCTGTAATGACTCTTTTCTCAAGTGCTTCTGATATGTATAGCCATCAGGTGCGCATCGTTCTTGCTGAAAAAGGCGTAAGTGTTGAAGTTGAGTTGGTTGATGAAAAAAATCTACCAGCAGAGCTTGTTGAACTGAACCCGTACAAATCAGTACCTACTCTTGTTGATCGTGAGCTTGCTCTATATGACTCGAAGATCATCATGGAATACCTAGATGAGCGTTTCCCTCATCCACCGTTGATGCCTGTATACCCGGTTGCTCGTGGTAACAGCCGTCTAATGATGTACCGCATTGAGCGTAACTGGTATTCAGTTGCAGAGAAGATCGTTAAAGGCAACGCTGAAGAATCTGAAGCAGCTCGCGTTAAACTGCGCAACGACCTACTGACTCTTGCTCCTATCTTCGCTGAGTATGAATACTTCATGAGCGAAGAGTTTAGCCTAATTGATTGTTACCTAGCTCCGCTATTATGGCGTTTACCTGAGCTTGGTATCGAACTAATTGGTCCTGGTTCTAAAGAGCTTAAGATTTACATGAACCGCGTATTCGAACGTGATTCATTCCTAGCTTCTCTAACTGAAGCTGAGCGTGAGATGCGACTCGTTCGCTAAGCGTTTATGGATATTTCTAATATGACTCCACGCCGACCATACATGCTTCGTGCATTTTATGAGTGGCTGGTTGATAACGAACTAACTCCACACCTTGTTGTTGAAGCAACATTACCGGGTGTGCGAGTTCCAGAAGAGTTTGTTCAAGATGGTCAGATCATTCTGAACATCGCGCCTCGTGCGGTTGGACAACTTGAACTGGGTAACGAAGCTGTGACGTTTAGTGCTCGCTTTAGTGGTCGTCCACACTCTGTGATCGTTCCGCTTTACGCAGTACAAGCGATTTATGCTCGTGAAAATGGTGCTGGTACCATGTTTGAACCTGAAGAGGCTTACATGGAAGCGTTTGAAGAAGGGATTGAAGAAAGTCCTTTTGAAGAACCAGAAAAAGGCCCATCTTTGAGCGTAGCAACGGCAGACGTAGATGCTGAAGAGCCAGACTCAGATCCTGAGCCACCTCGTCCAGCGAAAGGTCGCCCAAGCCTTCGTGTTATCAAATAACGTTAGTTATACCAATCACAGTAAGTAAGTGATCAGAAATAGCGCAGGAAAAAAGCTTGAGAGCAAGGCGGAATTTTTGATAAGTAGTTATTCTACAATCAAAAATTCTAACGCAGTTATCGAAATTTTTAACAAGCTAGAATGATAGATTATTTACTACGATTGGTATTAGATAACGAACCAAATAAAAAAGCAGCGACTCGTCGCTGCTTTTTCTTTTCTGCTATATCGCATTTAGTTGACTGGCTTACGGCTAGTTAACAGCCGTCTCTTCTTCACCGTATTCAAACGCTCGAATAACCTGTTTTACGCCAGATATGTTACGCGCAACTTCTGTCGCGATATCGGCATGCTCTCTAGTCACGAGTCCAAGTAGGAATACTTCTGAATCCTCAGTAATCACTTTTACTTTGATGCCGTTAAGCTCAGCATTCGCAAGCAGAGCTGATTTCACCTTAGTGGTAATCCAGCTGTCTTTACTGATAGCACTTACAGACAAAGGTTCTTTCACTCGAACCTGATTGTGGATGCTCTCAACGCCAGCTACTTCTTTGGCTTGGTTTTCAAAAGCGCGACGTTCTGAATCTGTGGTCGCTTGGCCCATCAGTACCACCGAACCTCGGTATGAGCTTGCGGTGACACGCACGTTGCCACGGAATGGTTGTTTATTGGTAATCGCTGCAACTTCGAATTCGATGTTGTTGTCGTTCCAAATCTCTTTGGTTGTTCGCGTATCTGTGACTAGGTTTGCAGTGGTTGCAGCACCAGCAATGAAAATGCCAGCGCAACCAGACAGAGACAGTGTAAGTAGCGAAACACTAATCAGCTTAAACAGCCTCATAGAGGTTAATGATTTCATTGTGATGCTCCGTATATCACTCTTCGTGAGCAGGGAAGAGTACTTGATCGATTAGGTCACATAGGCAGTGTAGTGTCACCATGTGTACTTCATGAATGCGCGCTGTACGGTGTGAAGGGATACGAATCTCTACATCGTGTTCACCAAGCAAACCTGCCATCTCACCACCATCTTTACCGGTAAAGGCGATGATGGTCATGTCGCGAGTTACCGCCGCTTCCATTGCCTTGATGATGTTCTTGCTGTTACCGCTAGTCGAGATCGCCAACAGGATATCGCCAGTTTGGCCAAACGCACGCACCTGCTTAGAGAAGATCTCTTCATAGTGGTAGTCGTTAGCCACAGCCGTTAGCGTGGTGTTGTCTGCTGTGAGTGCCATTGCTGGAAGGCTAGGGCGCTCTGTTTCAAATCGGTTGAGTAGGCACGATACAAATTGCTGAGCATTCGACGCCGAACCACCATTACCACAACAAAGAATTTTGTTTCCGTTAAGCAAGGTCGCAACCATGGCTTGAGCGGCATGCGTGATTGCGTCAGGCAGAGCTTCTGCAGCCGCAATTTGGATTTGAATACTTTCTGTGAAACTTTCTTTAATGCTGTCTAGCATGTTTATCCTTGGGTAATCGCGTTTTGAATCCAGTCGATAGTGTCATTCGGCCCTTCAATGGCAACAATATCAAACCTGAAATCTGTAGAGTGCACCGACAAGCCTTGCTGCATAAGCCAAACATTGGCTGTTTTGAGCAGTTTCTGTGACTTCTTGGCAGTCACCATTTCAGCGGCATGTCCGTAGCGGGTTTGCTTGCGGTATTTTACCTCAGCAAACACAACCGTATTGTTATGGCGCATTATAAGATCAATCTCGCCACATTTTGCTATGAAGTTTTCTTCTATTAACGATAAACCGTGGTTAATCAGATAAGATTTTGCCACGGTCTCGTATTTATCACCCACTTGTTTGTGGGTGATGCTTGGTTTGGATAGGAGCTTTCGGCTAAAAAGCCCCATGCTCTGCCCAGCTGATTTCACGTTGAACCACACAGTTGTTATCGATGGTTAGCACACCCGTTTCACCTGGAATGCTGTAACCCTGTACGGCTTTCATCTGTGGTAGTGCATCCATTAGGTAGTATGCATCCATTCCCAGTGCTTGCAGGCGTTTTTGGCCGTTTGAGTGTGCAGGCCATAGGTCGTTGAGCTCTTTATTAAGCTCGTTTTTATTCTCAACTAATAGTGGGATATCGCTGTAGAACACACCGGTTAGGTCTTCATACTGCTTATCACCGCTGTTGCTGCGTGAGTTCGAGAACAGAGCGGGTTGGCTCGCATCTGGGTTAATTGCAACTTCAATGAAGGGTTTGATTAGTGTTAGCTCTGAGTTCTTAGCCACAATGTAGACAGAATCGATATCACGACGGCTGCGTGGCTCTGTTTCTAGGTCTAGGTTCAGTAACCCGTCCATTTGAGCGATACGCTGTTGGCTCTCTTGCAAGCCGAATACCTGATTCACATTGCGTTGCAGTTGGCGTTTGTCAGAGAACAAGCTGATAGCAACATCATTGCTGCTGTATTTTTTCCACTCTTCCTTAAACGCTTGCTCAACACGCTCACCTAAACGTCCTCTTGGCGCAAGGATAAGCGGATACTTGTAGCCTTGAGCAAATAGGTGTTTCGCTGCCTGAGCAACTTCTTGTTCTGGCGATAGAGCGAGATAACAAATGTTAGTATCAGGTTCTAGTTGTGTTGGAATGTTCAGAGCTAATGCTGGAATCGAGTTCTCGTGGTTTTTCTGCGCTTGCTGAAGTTTAGTGATGTTGCTCTTAATCAGCGGGCCAACGATGAAATCAACGTTGTTCTCTTCCAGTGTCGCTTTAATCTCAGCGGCACTTTGCACGTTGGTATCCATTACCGTCAGCGTTGCATCTTCTTCACGCTCTTTGTCATTCATCATCGCAAAGATGAAACCGTCACGTACAAGTTGTGCTTGCTTACCGTATTTACCGGTTAGAGGCAGTAATAGTGCAGTGCTGGTTGGCTTGCTGATCTCTAGCGCCAAGATGTCAGTGATCGCTTGAGGTGTGTATGTCGCTGCTGGGTGTTGAGAATTCTCTGCTAGCCAACCAGACAGGGTTTCCTGCAGGTTTGGAAGATTTGAGTTCAGCGTCTTCATGTAGATTGCCAGTTGTAACCAACCTGAAAGCACATCTTCTGTCGGTGATGTTTTCAGTTCTAGAATCTCGTATTGAGAGTAGCTATTCAGGTTTTGCCAAATACGGTCGGCAGTTTGCTGTTGAAGCTCGTCGTCAGCCTCTAGGTACTCTGAATAGAGCACTAACTCACGGCTTGCCTCGAAATACTCACTCTTCATCTCTGAGATGTTCGCGCGTAGCTCGTGATAATCTTTCCACTGCTCGTTCGGAAGCTTCCACCAAGGCTGGAAGTTTAGTTGGCTATAAGCTTGATCTGGCTGTGAGTTATTCACCAGCAGCTGAGCGCGCGCTAATTGCCATTCCGCTTGTTGCGTTTCGCTCAGCTCTTGTTTTGCTAAGCGTTTAATCAGCAGAGTTGCTTGATCGGTTTTTCCAACTTGCACAGAAGCCTTAAGCGCCATGATTAACCAGTCGTTTTGTAGACTTCCTTTGCTACTATCCGCCTGCATCATGTAACTTTCAGTTGATTGCGCTGGATCTAGTGTAATATCAACGCTCGTTGGTGCTTGAGGACCTGAAGAACAAGCCGCCAATGTAATTGCTAATGCAATTGGAGTTAGTAAGCGTGGTACACTGAGTCTCTTATGGTTCATCGTTGCCATGAGTTCTTTAAATTCCGTATAAATTTGTATCTATATTAATCGTTGAAGTGATGGTAAACAAATGACAGATAACAAAACCTTGCTCACAGAGAGCCCAACTCTCTACATTGTGCCAACCCCAATCGGAAATTTGGGAGATATCACTCAAAGAGCAATTGAAATTTTATCAAGTGTCGATGTTATTGCAGCCGAAGACACACGCCACACGGGTAAGCTGCTTGCTCACTTCAATATATCAACCAGAACGTTCGCTTTACATGATCATAATGAACAAACTAAAGCGCAAGTTCTAGTCGAAAGGTTATTAGAAGGTCAGTCTATCGCATTAGTCTCTGATGCGGGTACACCTTTAATCAGTGACCCAGGTTACCATCTTGTCTCACAATGTCGTCAAGCGGGTGTGAGAGTTGTGCCACTTCCTGGTGCTTGTGCAGTGATTACGGCATTGAGTGCGTCTGGTTTACCGTCTGATCGTTTCAGCTTTGAAGGCTTTTTGCCGCCAAAGAGCAAAGGTCGTAAAGATAAGTTCCTAGAGATCGCGAAAGCAGAGCGCACGTGTATCTTCTACGAATCACCACATCGAATCTCAGATTCTCTACAAGATATGCTTGAGATCTTAGGCCCAGACCGTGAAGTTGTCTTGGCACGTGAGCTGACTAAGACATTCGAAACAATTCAAGGATTGCCACTGGGTGAGTTGATTGAGTGGATTGAAGAAGATTCGAACCGTAAGCGCGGTGAGATGGTGTTACTGATTCATGGTCATCGTGAAGAAGCGAGCACAGAACTGCCAGACGAAGCGACTCGCACACTAGGCATTCTAACCAAAGAGCTGCCTCTTAAAAAAGCGGCGGCGATGACGGCAGAAATCTACAATCTGAAAAAGAACGCGTTATACAAATGGGGCCTAGAGCATCTAGACCACTAGAAACCTCTTTATAGAGTAGCTAACCTGTATTGAAAAGCTTGTGAGGAGTGATGGTATTGCCGTTATTCCTCTTTTTTTGTCTGAATTGTGTAAAATTCACGCAGTTGCTTAGAGGTTTGCACCATATTTGTGATCTCGCTAGACACTGCACCCTAATCTCTATACAATCCGCCCTCGGAGTTGAACGGGTAATCGCTGCTTTGCTGATGTCCTTCGGGAGACTGACGTTGAGGTCCTTCGGGAAACTGACGTTGAAGTCCTTCGGGAGACTGGCAGAGGGGAGGAACGTCCGGGCTCCATAGAGCAGGGTGCCAGATAACGTCTGGGGGGCGCGAGCCCACGACAAGTGCAGCAGAGAGAAGACCGCCGATGGCCTCATTTCTTCGGAAGGGGCACAGGTAAGGCTGAAAGGGTGCGGTAAGAGCGCACCGTGCGACTGGCAACAGTTCGTAGCAAGGTAAACTCCACCCGGAGCAAGATCAAATAGGCCCTCACATTGCGTTGCTCGCGTATGGGGGCGGGTAGATTGCTTGAGCCTGTGAGCGATTGCAGGCCTAGACGAATGGTTACCGCCGCGCAAGCGGAACAGAACCCGGCGTATGTGTCAACTCCACCTATATAAAGAACCCATCATTACTTAACGGTAGTGATGGGTTTTTTGCTTTATATTGACGTAAATTATTTAGATTTCCTTAGAATCCTTCACCCTGATATGAGCTTGGGTCAAAAATTCCCAAAGCCTATACACAATATGGTGGAGATACGGCGTGAAATCAGTACACTAAAACGTTAATAGAACAAATTATTGCCGAACTAATGGCTCAATCCACTCACTGAGAAGACTATGACAGAAGCATTCAAACATATTTCAGTATTGCTTAACGAATCTATTGACGGACTTGCGATCAAACCTGACGGTACCTACATCGATGGTACTTTTGGCCGTGGTGGTCACAGCCGTACAATCCTGTCTAAACTGGGCGAGAATGGACAACTCTTTAGTATTGACCGCGATCCACAAGCGATTGCAGAAGCGCAAAAGATTGATGACCCTCGTTTTACGATTATTCACGGCCCGTTCTCAGGTATGGCTGAATATGCAGAGCGTTATGACTTAGTCGGTCAAGTGGATGGTGTGTTACTGGATCTAGGTGTTTCTTCACCACAGCTAGATGACGCTGAGCGTGGCTTTAGCTTCATGAAAGACGGTCCGCTTGATATGCGTATGGACCCAACAACCGGTATTCCTGTCTCTCAGTGGTTAGTTGAAGCCGATCTTGATGACATCACATGGGTTATTCGTGAGTTCGGTGAAGACAAACACGCTCGTCGTATCGCGAAAGGCATCATTGCTTATCAAGAGAATGAAGAGAACGAACCACTAACGCGTACCGGTCAGTTGGCTAAGCTTATCTCGGATGTAGCTCCAAAAAGCTTCAAAGAGAAAAAGCACCCAGCAACACGTGCTTTCCAAGCCTTCCGTATCTACATCAACAGTGAACTTGAAGAGATCGATACAGCCCTGAAAGGCGCAGCAAGCATTCTTGCTCCTCAAGGCCGTTTGTCTGTTATTAGCTTTCACTCTCTTGAAGACCGCATGGTGAAGCGCTTTATCCGTAAAGAGAGCCAAGGTCCGCAAGTACCACATGGCCTGCCACTAACAGAAGAGCAGATCAAAGCGCTAGGCAGTGCTGATCTTAAGCCTGTTGGTAAAGCGATCAAGCCTTCTAAAGATGAAGTGGATGAGAATACTCGTTCGCGTAGCTCAGTATTACGAATCGCAGAAAAGCTATAGTCAATGAAGACCTCCAAACCTAACTTAGCCAAGATAATATTTTTTGATTTGATCTCCGTGGGTAAAGTCCCATTGGTGCTGCTTATCTGTATCTTCGCGAGCGCGATGGGGGTCGTTCTCACGACACACATGTCACGTCAGGCAATCACGCAAAAAGACATGGCATTGAGTGAGCGTGAACAGCTTGATAATGAATGGCGAAATTTAATGCTTGAAGAGACGGCTCTGGCTGAACATAGCCGCGTTCAAGCATCGGCAAAACGAGAGCTAGACATGAAACGTCCAGACTCCGACAAAGAAGTTGTGATCACACTGAAATGACCGGAAAAAAGGAAAAAGCCCCCGCGAAAGCCGTTAAGAAACCAACGAAAGAGCGAGTGAAGAGCGAAAAGGACTCGGATCCAATTCTGATTAAATGGCGTTTCAACGTCGTTATTGCTTTTGTGTTGGTTGCCTTTTCTGTACTAGTAGCTCGTGTGGCTTACATCCAAGTCATTGAACCAGATAACTTAATTCGTCAGGGCGACCTTCGTTCTGTACGTGTTAAGGCTATTCCTTCTGCCCGCGGTATTATTTCAGACCGCAATGGCGAACCACTTGCCGTCAGTGTGCCTGTTGAGGCGGTATGGGCTGACCCGAAAACCATCTTCGATAAAAATGGCATGGCCCAAATTGATCGTTGGTATGCGCTAGCTGATGTACTTGGCTTAGATCGACAATCGATGATCAACAAGATCTCCAGCGACAAATCTCGTCGTTTTATCTACCTACAAAGACAAGTTAGCCCAGCAATGGCGAAATACATCCGCGACTTAAAGCTGGTGGGTATTGGTCTTAAAGCAGAATCACGTCGTTATTACCCAGCCGGTGAAGTCAGCGCGCATCTTATTGGTGTGACCGGAATTGATGGACACGGCCTAGAAGGTGTCGAGCGCAGCTACGATAAGTGGCTCACGGGTGAAGCAGGTAAACGTACAATCCGTAAAGACCGTTACGGGCGAGTAGTTGAAAACATTGCACTAGAAGAGCGTGAAGAAGGTAAACCACTCGAATTGACCATCGATCAGCGCTTACAAGCCATCGCTTATCGAGCGATTAAACAGGCGGTAGCCGATCACAAGGCGACGTCTGGATCTGCCATCTTATTAGACGTAAAAACGGGTGCGGTTTTGGCCATGGTTAACGCACCGTCTTACAACCCAAACAATCGTGCTGATTTACAAAGCTTTAAGATGCGTAACCGCGTGATCACCGATGCTTTTGAGCCAGGTTCGACGGTTAAGCCGTTTGTTGTTCTTGCCGCTCTCGAAAATGGTACCGCGGATGCTGATACTGTAATTGATACGGGTAACGGCATCATGCAAATCGGTGGTAGCCGTGTACGTGATACTTCCAAAGTTGGTAAGGCAGACTTGGCGTTAATCCTTAAGAAGTCGAGTAACATCGGTGTGGCGAAGTTAGCACTGGATATGCCACTTGAAGCGCTACTGGGCATGTACAGTTCTGTTGGTCTTGGCGAGATGTCTGGGCTGAATCTAGTCGGTGAGACCGCGGGTATTTTCCCGAACCGTCGACGCTGGTCTAAGTTTGAAATCGCTACCTTATCCTTTGGTTATGGTCTAGCGATTACTCCGCTGCAATTGGCTCATGCCTATGCGACGTTAGCGAATCACGGTGTTTACGAACCTATCCATATCGTTAAAAGCAACGACCAAGATTTCTCAAAACAGATCATCAAGCGCGAAAATGCTGAGTTGGTTTTGAACATGCTAGAAGGCGTAACCCAAAAGGGCGGTACAGCGACAAGAGCTGCCGTGCCGGGTTACCGAGTAGCAGCAAAAACAGGTACATCTAGAAAAGCGATTTCCGGTGGTTATGGAGACGAGTACTTCGCCTATACCGCAGGTGTTGCTCCAGTGAGTGACCCAAGAGTCTCTTTGGTTGTGATGATCAATGAACCTCAAGGTGACCTCTACTATGGTGGCTCGGTCGCAGCCCCTGTTTTTTCTGAAATCATGAAGGGCGCACTGCAAATTCTGAATGTCCCTGCTGATGAAAACAAGTTTCAAGAATAGAGCCAATCAGGATTCAATATGAGTAATAGCCTCACGCTGTCATCTTTACTTTCTCCTTGGGGTGACTTTAGTTCACCTGAGCTGGATGCGATTGCCGTTGAACAGTTGGAGTTGGATAGTCGTGCCATCAAAGACGGCGATATTTTTGTTGCTGTAGTTGGGCATGCTGTTGATGGCCGTCGTTTCATTGACAAAGCGGTCTCACAGGGAGCCAATGCCGTTATCGCACAAGCTGATGCTGAAAAGGCCCATGGTCTGATTGAGTGGTTGGATGCTGTTCCGGTTGTTTACATTAAAGACCTTAACTTGGTGTTATCTGAGTTGGCCGGTCGTGTTTACTCGTCTCAGGCGACTAAGCTGATTGGCGTTACAGGTACCAATGGCAAAACCACCATCACTCAATTGATTGCTCAGTGGTTAGATCTCGTTGGTCAACGCTCTGCGGTAATGGGCACTACAGGTAATGGCTTCTTAGATAATCTAAAAACAGCAGCGAACACCACAGGTAGTGCGATTGAAATACAGCGTACGCTGAGTGAGTTGGCTGAAGAAAATGCCGTTTATACCGCGATGGAAATCTCTTCTCATGGTTTGGTTCAAGGCCGAGTAAAAGCTTTGGATTTTGAGGTTGGCGTATTTACTAACCTGAGCCGAGATCACCTGGATTACCACGGTACGATGGAAGAGTACGCGTTGGCTAAGAAAAGCCTGTTTACTCAACATAAATGCAAACATGCAGTGATCAATGTAGATGATGAAATAGGCAAGGCATGGATGTCAGATTTGTCCAATGCGATTGCTGTTTCATTACTTCCATTAACTGGCTACCAGCAGTCAGTATGGGCATCTGATGTTGCTTATGCAGAAACTGGGATTAAGCTCTCTTTCGATGGTAGTTGGGGACAAGGCGATCTTTCGGTTCCATTAATTGGTCAGTTCAACGCATCAAATGTACTGGTTGCCTTTGCGACCTTGCTGTCATTAGGTATCGATAAGCAAATCTTGGTCGACACTGCGCCTCAGTTGCAACCTGTGATTGGTCGTATGGAACTGTTCCAAGTGCCGAACAAAGCAAAAGTGGTTGTCGATTACGCGCATACGCCAGACGCTTTAGAGAAAGCATTGGCATCACTACGTGTACATTGCTCTGGAAAGCTATGGGCAATCTTTGGCTGCGGTGGTGATCGAGATACAGGCAAGCGCCCTATGATGGCGGTTACCGCAGAGCAGTTCGCCGATAACATTATTATTTCAGATGACAACCCTCGCAGTGAAGACCCGGCATTGATTGTTAAAGACATGCTGGCAGGTTTAAGTGAGCCTGAAGCCGCCTTTGTTGAACACGATCGCTTTCAGGCGGTTAAGTTTGCTCTAGAGCAGGCGGGTAATAACGACATTATTCTTCTGGCAGGTAAAGGCCATGAGGATTACCAAGTATTGAAAGACAAAACGATCCACTATTCGGATCGAGAGTCAGCACTACAACTTTTAGGTATTTCATAATGATTGATGTATCACTCGAGCAGATCTGCTCAGCGGTGAACGGTCAGCTGATAGAGGCTGGCAAATCGAGCAATAGTTTGATCAATGCGGTTTCTACCGATACTCGCACCGTTGAAGAAGGTGCACTGTTTGTTGCTCTCGTAGGTGAACGTTTTGATGCGCATGATTTTTGTGGTCAGGCTGTTGAGGCCAATGCGAGTGCGTTATTAGTTCAACGAAAACTTGACCTAAATATTACTCAAGTTGTTGTTGAAGACACTAAACTTGCTTTAGGTCAGCTAAGTGCTTGGATCCACAAACAATGTAACGTGCCAACCATGGCGATAACAGGAAGCTGTGGCAAAACGACCGTCAAAGAGATGGTCGCGAGTATTCTACAACAACGTGGCAAAGTGCTGTTTACAGCGGGTAACTTCAATAATGATATTGGAGTACCACTAACCTTGCTGCGCAGTGAACCCAATGACGACTATGCCGTGATAGAACTGGGCGCGAACCACATTGGTGAAATTGCCTATACCACGCAGCTTGTGAAACCACAGGTGGCCTTAGTGAATAACGTTGCTGCCGCGCATCTAGAGGGCTTTGGCTCAATTGATGGTGTTAAACAAGCGAAAGGCGAAATTTTTCAGGGGCTTGCTGCTGGTGATACTGCTATTGTTAACCTAGAGAGCAATGGTGGTGACTTCTGGAAAGATGTGCTTGCAGACAAAAACGTACTGACCTTTTCTGAAAGTGATGACACGGCGGATTACTTTTCGACGAATATTCGCATCAACGAGCAGGGTGAAGCTTGCTTTGATATGCAGACCCCGCAAGGTGCTATCGATGTCGAACTTGGCATTATTGGTCAGCACAATGTAGCCAACGCATTAGCCGCAGCAGCACTGAGCATTCAATTCGGTGCCACGCTTGCAGAAATTAAAAGCGGTTTAGCGAATCTTATCTCAGTTAAAGGCCGAGTTGAGGTTCAACAATTAAGTCAGAATATCAAGCTGATAGATGACAGTTACAACGCCAGTGTACCGGCAATGAAGGCTGCAGCTAAATTGTTGTCGAGCTTCAAAGGCCAGCGTTGGTTGATTTTAGGCAATATGGCTGAATTAGGCGATGAAAGCCTTGCACTTCACCGTCAAGTCGGTGAATATGCTGCCCCATTCGCTTTTGAGCATGTACTCACTTACGGTGATGATACCAAGGTGATTAGTGAAGTGTGTAACGGCACTCACTTTGCAACGCATGAAGCGATGATCGCGCACATAGAGCAGCACTTGAGCTTGCCAGAAAACGCGCCACATACCTTGTTGGTAAAAGGCGCCAATAGTGCAGGAATGAGTAAAATAGCCGCTGCTTTAAAGGAGAACTTTTCATGATAATTTGGCTTGCAGAGCTACTACAGCCACACTTTTCTTTTTTCCGTTTGTTCGAATACTTATCGTTTCGTGCAATCGCGAGCATTTTGACGGCTTTATGTCTGTCGCTGTGGATGGGACCTCGTTTAATTGAGCGTCTGCAAATGCTGCAAATTGGCCAAGTTGTTCGTAATGACGGCCCAGAATCTCACTTCAGTAAGCGTGGTACACCAACCATGGGTGGTGTGATGATCCTTGCTGCGATCATCATTACGGTCTTACTTTGGGCTGACTTATCAAACCCTTACGTTTGGGCCGTACTTGTCGTGCTAGGCGGTTACGGTGCAGTTGGTTTTGTTGATGATTATCGTAAAGTCGTTCGTAAGAACACTGATGGCTTGATTGCGCGTTGGAAGTACTTCTGGCAATCGGCTATTGCATTGGTTGTGGCGTTTGCTCTGTATGCTCATGGGCAAGACACTGCTGCGACACAATTAGTGGTGCCTTTCTTTAAAGATGTGATGCCACAACTTGGTTTACTGTACATTGTTCTAACTTACTTTGTTATTGTAGGTACCAGTAACGCGGTAAACCTAACTGATGGCCTAGATGGCTTGGCGATTATGCCAACGGTTATGGTTGCTGCGGGTTTTGCTGTTATCGCTTGGGCGACAGGTAACGTTAACTTTGCAGCATACCTACACATTCCATACATCCCATACACCTCTGAACTGGTGGTGGTATGTACTGCTATCGTTGGTGCAGGCCTTGGCTTCCTATGGTTTAACACTTACCCAGCACAAGTATTCATGGGCGATGTTGGCTCTCTAGCACTGGGTGGTGCGTTAGGTGTGATTGCGGTACTCGTTCGTCAAGAGTTGGTACTAGTGATCATGGGTGGTGTGTTTGTAATGGAGACTCTGTCAGTGATTCTGCAGGTGGGCTCTTACAAATTGCGTGGTCAGCGTATTTTCCGCATGGCACCGATTCACCACCACTATGAACTTAAAGGTTGGCCAGAGCCGCGTGTTATCGTGCGTTTTTGGATAATCTCAATGGTATTAGTACTGGTTGGCCTAGCGACACTGAAAGTTCGTTAATCCTGTATGAGCCTCTGAATAGGGGCTCTTTAAAACTATTAAGAGCATCTTGTTTAAATGGAACGTTGGCAAAATATTCAAAATGTAGTGGTTGTGGGGCTCGGTATTACCGGGCTCTCTGTCGTTAAACATCTCGTAAAATATCAGCCCCATACTTGCGTAAAGGTAATTGATACGCGAGAGCTACCACCAGGAAAGGAATCTTTGCCTGAGTCGGTTGAGCTGCATTCTGGAAGCTGGAATGGCCAATGGCTAGCTGAGGCTGATCTGGTGGTTGCTAACCCAGGCATTGCTTTAGCGACGCCAGAAATTCAAGATGTGCTTGAAGCGGGTACGCCTGTCGTTGGCGACATCGAGCTGTTTGGTTGGGCTGTAGATAAGCCTGTTGTGGCGATTACTGGTTCAAACGGTAAGAGTACCGTGACGGATTTGACTGGTGTGCTTGCTAAGGCTGCTGGGCTTAATGTTGGCGTTGGCGGCAATATTGGCATTCCTGCCCTAGACCTTCTAGAACTTGATGCGGATTTATATGTGCTTGAGCTTTCAAGCTTCCAGTTAGAAACCACATCGAACCTAAACCTTGTAGCAGCAGCCTTTTTGAACCTGTCAGAAGATCACATGGATCGCTATCAGGGTATGGCTGATTATCGTGAAGCCAAGTTAAGAATTTTTAATAACGCGCAGTGTGCGATTGTTAACCGCGACGACAAAGAGACGTATCCAGACCACAAGATGTCATTAGTAACATTCGGACTCGACGATCAAGAGTTTGGTGTCGCGACAGTTGATGGTACCGAATGGCTAATGGACAACGGTAAACCTGTCCTTGCTACCCAAGATTTAACATTGGTTGGACGTCACAATGTGGCGAATGCGTTAGTCTCACTTGCACTATTGAAGCAAGTTGGTATCGACTACAGCAAAAGTCTTGATGCTTTGAAGGCCTATAACGGTTTGACGCATCGTTGCCAAGTCGTTGCTGACAAGCGCGAAATCAAATGGGTTAATGACTCCAAAGCAACGAATGTAGCCAGCACATTGGCAGCCCTGTCTGGGTTGGAGTATCAAGGTACGTTATATCTTTTGGTTGGCGGCGTTGGTAAAGGTGCTGACTTTAGTGAGCTTGAACCAGTATTGGCGCAACTTGAGCGTGTTCAGCTGTGTTGTTTCGGTGAAGATGCAGATCAATTCATGCCTCTGCACCCATCGGCACAAAAGTTCGATACCATGCAGCAGATAATCGAATCTATCTCGCCACAGCTGGTGGCTGGAGATATGGTGATGCTGTCTCCGGCGTGCGCAAGCTTCGATCAATTTAATAATTTCATGGCAAGAGGTGATGCGTTCACTGAGCTTGCTCATGAGTATGCTTAACGTGTTGAAGGACTAACATTCAGTGCAAAGAGTCAAAGAGATTAATCAATCCATCTGGCAGTGGCTAAACCGTGCTACTCCCGAGGCGCTTTACGATCGTCAATTGGTGTGGATTGCTCTTGGGCTAATGCTGACAGGTTTGGTGATGGTGACGTCTGCTTCGTTCCCCATCAGTGCTCGTTTAACCGATCAGCCGTTTCACTTTATGTTCCGTCATGCCATCTTCCTTGTATTGGCGTTAGGTGTCTCTAGCGTCATATTGCAAATCCCGATGCAACGCTGGTTTCAATACAGTATGTATCTACTGGGCTTGTCCTTCTTCTTGCTGATTGTGGTATTAGCCGTCGGTAAGTCGGTTAACGGCGCATCGCGTTGGATCCCATTAGGGCTATTTAACTTACAACCCGCTGAAGTCGCCAAGTTATCGCTGTTTATCTTTATGGCGGGCTACTTGGTTCGGAAGCAAGATGAAGTGAGAAAAACCTTCTTCGGTGGTTTTGGTAAACCGATCATGGTATTCGGCGCTTTTGCCGTGCTGCTGCTAGGCCAGCCCGATTTAGGTACTGTGGTCGTAATGCTAGTGACCCTGTTCGGCATGCTATTCATTGCTGGTGCCAAGCTTTCACAGTTTATCGCCTTGATGGTGGCAGGTATTGCCGCGGTCGTCGGTTTGATTGTTATAGAACCTTATCGTGTTCGACGTGTTACCTCATTCTGGGAACCTTGGAACGACCCGTTCGGCAGTGGTTACCAGTTAACTCAGTCATTGATGGCGTTTGGCCGTGGTGATTGGATGGGGCAAGGGCTCGGTAACTCAATTCAGAAACTCGAATACTTACCCGAAGCGCACACCGATTTTGTATTTGCTGTGTTGGCAGAAGAATTGGGTTTTGTTGGCGTGACCTTGGTCTTGATACTCATCTTTAGCTTGGTTTTTAAAGCCATTCTGATAGGTAAAAAAGCCTTTGAACACGATCAAGTGTTCAGCGGCTATCTGGCTTTTGGTATTGGTATTTGGTTTGCGTTTCAGACGCTTGTTAACGTAGGTGCTGCATCTGGCATCGTTCCGACCAAAGGTCTAACCCTACCGCTAATCAGTTATGGTGGTTCGAGTTTAATTGTTATGTCTGTGGCGGTATCAATGCTGCTGCGCATTGACCACGAATGCCGAATGCAACAAAAAGAACAAGCTGATAGTCAAAACGAATTAGTAGAATAAGAATCTAACGTGATGAAACAAAACAAAAAACTTTTAGTGATGGCTGGTGGTACTGGCGGTCACGTTTTCCCAGGGTTAGCAGTAGCGAAAAAGCTTCAGCAACAAGGTTGGGAAATTCGCTGGTTAGGCACAGCAGACAGAATGGAAGCGGATTTAGTGCCAAAGCATGGCATTGAAATCGACTTCATCAAAGTGAAAGGCCTGCGTGGTCAAGGCATTAGCAAGTTAATTAAAGCGCCGTTCCAGATTATTAATGCCATACTTCAAGCAAGACAACACATTAAAGCATGGCAGCCTGATGTGGTACTTGGCATGGGTGGTTACGTGAGTGGCCCGGGTGGTATCGCGGCATGGTTGTCTGGCATTCCAGTGGTTCTGCATGAACAAAATGCAGTGGCAGGTTTAACCAACCAATGGCTGTCTAAGATTGCTAAAAAGGTTTTCCAAGCTTTCCCTGGTGCTTTCCCTACCGCAGAAGTGGTGGGTAACCCAGTACGCGAAGATGTGGTTGCCTTAGCTGAACCCGAGCAACGCATGGCTGAGCGTGATGGTGACATCCGCATCTTGGTTATGGGCGGCAGTCAGGGCGCAAAAATCCTAAACGATACCTTGCCAGTAACGATGGCGCAGCTTGGTGAAGGCTTCACTGTGATGCACCAAGCGGGTAAGAACAATCAACAACAAGTTATTGAGCAATACAAATCACATTCTGTTGGTAATGTTCAAGTGACTGAATTTATTGATGATGTGGCGCAAGCTTATGAGTGGGCAGATCTATTAGTGTGTCGCTCAGGTGCATTAACCGTATCAGAAGTGTCTGCGGCAGGTGTCGGTTCTATCTTCGTTCCGTTTATGCACAAAGACAGACAACAAGCGTTGAATGCCGACCATTTAGTTGAATGTGGCGCAGCGTTAATGATTGAACAGCCTCAACTAACGGCTGATAAGCTAGCGAACACTATCGCGCAGCTTGATAGAAATGAATTAAAAATGATGGCAACAAAAGCTCGTCAAGCCGCCAAGCTTGATGCTGATGTGACCGTCGCTGAAGCGATTAAAGCTTTAGCAAAATAATGAGATTGAATTGATGACGATTGAACATACCCAAGACTTAGCGCAAATCCGTGCAATGGTGCCAGAGATGCGCCGTGTTAAATCTATCCACTTCATTGGTATTGGTGGTGCCGGAATGAGCGGGATTGCTGAAGTCTTGCTAAATGAAGGCTACCAGATCACGGGTTCTGATATTGCTCAAAATCCAGTGACTGATCGTTTAGTTAGCAAGGGTGCGACCGTTTATATCGGTCACCAAGCGAGTAACGTTGCCGACGCAAGTGTGGTGGTTGTTTCAACCGCTATCAACGAAGAAAACCCAGAAATTATTGCAGCTCGTGAAGCGCGCACACCGATCGTTCGTCGTGCAGAAATGCTGGCTGAGCTGATGCGTTTTCGTCACGGTATTGCTGTGGCAGGTACGCACGGTAAAACAACCACGACTGCGCTAGTGACACAGATTTACTCGGAAGCCGGCCTAGATCCAACCTTCGTAAATGGTGGTTTGGTGAAAAGTGCCGGCACTAACGCACGTTTAGGTTCAAGCCGTATTCTTATCGCTGAAGCCGATGAAAGTGATGCGTCATTCTTACATCTGCAACCTATGGTTAGTATCGTAACTAACATTGAAGCGGATCATATGGATACCTACGGCGGCGATTTTGAAACGCTAAAGCAGACGTTTATTGATTTTTTACACAACCTACCATTCTACGGTCAGGCTGTGATGTGTGTTGATGATCCAGTAGTGCGTGAGCTTATTCCTCAGGTAAGTCGCCAGGTGATTACTTACGGTTTCTCTGAAGATGCGGATATTCGTATTGAGAACTACGTACAAGAAGGCCAGCAAGGCAAATTCACAGTGGTACGTGAAGGTAAAGCTAACCTTGATATCACGTTAAACATTCCAGGTCGTCACAATGCATTGAATGCATCCGCGGCGATTGCTGTTGCAACAGAAGATGACATCAGCGATGAAGCGATTCTCAAAGCGATGGCGGGAACGGAAGGCACGGGTCGCCGTTTCGATCACCTAGGTGAGTATGAAACAGGTAAAGGCGTTGCAATGCTGGTCGATGATTACGGTCATCACCCAACCGAAGTTGATGTGACGATTCAAGCTGCTCGTAGTGGCTGGACTGATAAACGTCTTGTTATGATCTTCCAACCGCACCGTTATAGCCGTACTCGCGATCTGTATGATGATTTCGCGAACGTTCTTGAGCAGGTTGATGTCCTAATTCTGTTAGATGTTTATTCTGCAGGTGAGAAACCTATTGCAGGGGCTGACGGACGTTCATTAAGTCGAACTATTCGTGGGCGTGGTAAGATAGACCCAATCTTTGTTGCCGATATCAACGCACTGCCATCGGCTTTAGCCAACGTAATTCAAGGCGGTGACCTTGTTTTAACGCAGGGTGCAGGCGATGTTGGTCGAGTAGCGAAGCAGTTGGAATCGTTACAGTTAGACATTAATAAAATGCAGAACGCGTAACAGAATACTGTCTACAGACTGTGGTCAATCGCTCACTTCTTGCGATTGACCTAAAATTGACCAAAAATCTTATTATCAACGTTTGATAGTTTGATTTTGCTCAGTATAATTCATAGGTTAAAGTAAGTGCTTTTACCTCTATTACGAAGATAGGGAATAGAATTGCGAACCAACGACAGGGAATGCGGGCTTTGGTAGAAAGTACTTTTAGCGAAAACCGCCACCTATTCAGTTTACCGTCGCTCAAGAAACACGCCTTAGGCGGGTCTTTTTTTGTCATGGTATTGCTATTCATTGGGTTTCTTTTCTATACCACACTAACTTGGATGTGGGACGATCAGCGATTGCCTCTCTCCAAAATAGTACTTCAAGGCGACTTAACTTACGTAACCGCTGGTGATGTTCAACATGCCTTTAGCGAGCTAGAGCACATTGGAACCTTCATGTCGCAAGACATCGGTGTGTTGCAAGACAGTTTAGAAGCGTTACCTTGGGTTTCAGTGGTCTCCATTCGTAAGCAGTGGCCAGACACAATAAAAGTATTTTTGACTGAGTACCATGCGGCAGCAATCTGGAACGGTAACATGCTGCTGAATGACGATGGTCAGGTGTTTAATGGTGATATCGGCCTGTTGAAGGGCGATAGAGTTAAGCTTTACGGCCCAGACGGCACCAGCCAAGAAGTGATAGAAAAGTGGCGACAGATAACCCCTTTGATTAACAGTCTAGGGTTAACCGTTACCTCTCTCGTTCTCAATGAGCGTCGCGCTTGGCAAATAATCCTAGATAACGGTATCCGTTTAGAACTAGGTAAAGATTCTTTAGATGAGCGTGTTGAACGCTTCATTTCGCTTTACAACGAACTTGGTAGTAAAGCGAATCAAGTGAGCTACATCGACCTCAGGTATGATACGGGAGCCGCTGTAGGCTGGTTTCCAGAGCAAGAGTTAGAAGAGAGCACAGATGACTAAGACCGCAGATGACAACATAATCGTTGGTCTTGATATAGGCACTGCGACCATATCAGCTCTGGTTGGTGAAATATTGCCTGATGGTCAAATCAATATCATTGGTTCTGGGCAAAGCCCATCCAGAGGTATGGATAAAGGTGGTGTAAACGACCTAGAGTCGGTAGTTAAGTCGGTTCAGCGAGCTATTGATCAAGCAGAGTTGATGGCGGAATGCCAAATCAGCAATGTATTTATCTCGCTATCGGGTAAACATATCGCAAGCCGAATTGAAAAAGGCATGGGCACTATCTCTGATGAAGAGGTGTCTCAAGACGATATGGATCGAGCGATCCATACCGCGAAATCAATTAAAATAGGTGATGAGCAGAGAATTCTGCACGTGATCCCACAAGAATTTACCATTGATTATCAAGAAGGGATTAAGAACCCACTTGGCTTATCTGGTGTTCGAATGGAAGTCAGTGTTCACCTAATTTCTTGCCATAGCGACATGGCGAGAAACATTATTAAAGCTGTTGAACGATGTGGTCTCACAGTAGAACAAATCGTGTTTTCAGGACTTGCCTCAAGCAATGCGGTAATTACTGACGACGAGAGAGAGCTTGGAGTATGTGTTGTCGATATCGGTGCGGGTACAATGGATATTTCCATTTGGACTGGCGGCGCACTTCGACACACAGAAGTCTTTTCCTACGCAGGAAATGCAGTAACCAGTGATATTGCCTTCGCTTTCGGCACGCCAGTGAGCGATGCTGAAGAGATAAAAGTAAACCATGGTTGCGCTCTGAGTGAACTCGTAAGCAAGGATGACTCTGTTAACGTCCCAAGTGTTGGTGGTCGCCCATCGAGAAGTTTGCAACGACAAACTTTGTCGGAAGTGATTGAACCACGTTACACTGAACTTATGGGTCTCGTTAACCAAACTATTGATACGGTTCAATTACAGCTACGAGATGAAGGTATTAAACACCACCTTGCAGCTGGCGTCGTTCTCACTGGTGGAGCGGCACAAATTGACGGATTGGTAGAGTGTGCGGAACGTGTTTTCCGCAATCAAGTTCGAGTTGGTAAGCCGTTAGAAGTTAGTGGCTTAACTGACTATGTTAAAGAGCCGTATCATTCTACGGCGGTTGGTTTACTTCATTACGCAAGAGATTGTCAGATCAGTGATGAAGGTGATTACAGCGAACCTAAGCGTTCAGCACCTTCTATGTCTGGTTTGTTTGGCAAATTGCGTAATTGGATACAAAAAGAGTTTTAACCTGAGTTGCAGGAAAAAACGGAGATAACACATGTTTGAACCGATGATGGAAATGTCTGACGATGCAGTAATTAAAGTCGTTGGAGTTGGTGGCGGTGGCGGTAACGCTGTTGAGCACATGGTACGTGAATCAATCGAAGGCGTAGAATTCATCAGTGTTAACACTGATGCACAAGCACTTCGTAAAACAAGCGTGAGCAGCGTGATCCAAATTGGTGGTGATATCACTAAAGGTTTGGGCGCTGGTGCAAACCCACAAGTAGGCCGTGATGCAGCTCTCGAAGATCGAGAAAGAATTAAAGAAGTTCTAACTGGCGCCGATATGGTATTTATCGCAGCTGGTATGGGCGGTGGTACTGGTACAGGTGCTGCTCCAGTTATTGCTGAAGTTGCGAAAGAGTTGGGTGTGCTAACGGTTGCTGTTGTAACTAAACCATTCAGCTTTGAAGGCAAAAAGCGTTTAGCGTTTGCTGAGCAAGGTATTGAAGAGCTTTCTAAACATGTGGATTCATTAATTACGATTCCAAATGAAAAGCTACTTAAAGTACTTGGCCGCGGCGTAACTCTGCTAGAAGCTTTCGCAAGTGCAAATGATGTACTTAAAAACGCTGTACAAGGTATCGCTGAGCTAATTACTCGCCCTGGTATGATTAACGTCGATTTCGCGGATGTTCGCACCGTAATGTCTGAGATGGGTCATGCAATGATGGGTAGCGGTATCGCAAAAGGTGAAGACCGTGCTGAAGAAGCTGCTGAAACAGCAATTTCTAGCCCACTACTAGAAGACATCGACCTAGCTGGCGCGCGTGGCGTTCTTGTGAACATCACTGCAGGCCTAGATATGCGTCTAGATGAGTTCGAAACAGTAGGTAATACAGTTAAGGCATTCGCATCTGATAATGCAACAGTTGTGATTGGTACTTCTCTAGACCCTGATATGACAGATGAAATCCGCGTAACTGTTGTTGCAACAGGTATCGGCACAGAGAAAAAACCAGACATTACATTAGTTGCTGGTGGTAAAGCTAAGGTTGCACCAACACCTCAACCACAGGTAGCGGCTCAAACTGCACCAAAAGTGGAAGAGAAAGTGGCACAACCATTGCAAGAAAAAACTGAGGTTAAACCTCAAGTTAAGCCGCAACCAACAACGTCACCTGTTTCTTCAGGTACAGGCGCTAGCCAAAGTGCAGCACCTAAGGCTGAGAAAGAGAGTGGATACTTAGATATTCCAGCATTCTTACGACGTCAGGCTGATTAACAAATGCCCAAAATTTGACTATCGTCGAATTAATGGTAAAATTCGCGGTCGGTAAATACTGACCGTGATTTGTAGCACTGATAACGAGGCAAGCAGATGATCAGACAACGTACTCTGAAAGAAATTGTGAAAACAACTGGTGTGGGTCTCCACTCTGGTCGTAAAGTCACACTTACTCTTCGCCCGGCAGCTGCAAATACAGGTATTGTTTATCGTCGTACAGATGTAAATCCACCTGTAGATTTCCCAGCTGATCCAGCGTCAGTTCGTGACACTATGCTATGTACAGCTCTTGTTAATGACGAAGGCGTACGTATCTCTACAGTGGAACACCTTAACGCAGCTTTAGCGGGTATGGGCATCGACAACATTATTGTTGAAGTAGATGCTCCTGAAATCCCAATTATGGATGGTAGCGCAAGCCCATTCGTATACTTGCTACAGCAAGCGGGTGTAGAAACACTGAATGCAGCGAAGCGTTTTATTCGTATCAAAAAGCCTATCCGTTTTGAAGATGGCGATAAGTGGGCAGAGTTTGTTCCATTTAACGGCTTCCGTATGGACTTTGAGATCGACTTTAACCACCCAGCAATTGAATCTGATGAGCAACGTTTGTTGTTTGATTTCTCTTCACAAGGTTTTGTGAAAGAAATCTCTCGCGCTCGTACTTTCGGCTTCATGCGCGACATTGAGTATCTACAATCTCAAAACCTAGTACTTGGTGGTAGCTTTGATAATGCTATCGTACTTGACGAATACCGAATTCTTAATGAAGAGGGTCTACGTTTTGACAATGAGTTCGTAACTCATAAAGTACTAGATGCGATTGGTGACTTGTACATGTGTGGACACGCTATTATTGGTGAGTTTCGTGCATACAAATCAGGTCACGGCCTAAACAACCAACTACTACGTGCAGTACTTGCTGACGCAGAAGCTTGGGAATGGGCAACATTCGAAGAAGAAGTAGGCTCTCCTGTTGCATTTGCTGAACCAGGAATGGTTCTAGCGTAATTGTTGTTTACAGCAATATAAGATTTCGAAAACCAGGTCATTGACCTGGTTTTTTTGTATCTATTTTCCAGATACAGTGTCGTCAACATCCGAAAGTTGTCTCCCAATGAGCTGCAGTCTGGCTAATCCATCAGCAATTAGAAAGAAAAGTTCCAAGCACATCAAACAAATGGGGTTATAAATGGTTGTTGGTGTGAAAATTACTTACACTAAAGGGCATTAATTTTAACTCAAGCCTTGAAAACTCTACTCTCAAGTACAATATCAAAGATACTAGATTTATCTCAGTATCCTTGGTTAGTAACTGAAGACTAGTTCATAGCTAGTAGAGACACTGACGGCATTTAAAATAGATCGCGGACGATCTGAGAACGAAGAGATTCCAAGCACATGATTACTAAGCTGCTGACAAAGGTAATTGGCAGTCGCAATGACAGAACACTGCGCCGCCTTAGAAAAATTGTAAAAGAAATTAATAACTTCGAACCAACGTTTGAAGCACTTTCAGACGAAGAACTAAAAGCAAAAACGGTTGAATTTCGTGAGCGCTTAGATAAAGGTGAATCGCTAGACCAACTTCTACCTGAAGCATTTGCTACGGTACGTGAAGCGTCTAAGCGTGTTTACGGCATGCGTCACTTTGACGTGCAAATGATTGGTGGCATGGTTCTAAATGCTGGCCAAATTGCAGAAATGCGTACTGGTGAAGGTAAGACTCTTACAGCAACCCTACCAGCTTATCTTAACGCCCTACCTAGCAAAGGTGTTCACGTAGTAACGGTGAACGACTACCTAGCGAAGCGTGATGCGGAAACAAACCGCCCATTATTTGAATTCCTTGGTATGACTGTTGGCGTAAACGTGCCAAACATGGCTCCACCAGAGAAGAAAGAAGCGTACCAAGCGGATATCCTATACGGAACAAACAACGAGTTTGGCTTCGATTACCTACGTGACAACATGGCTTTCCGTGCTGAAGATCGTGTTCAACGTGAGCGCTTCTTTGCTGTTGTCGATGAGGTTGACTCAATCTTAATCGATGAAGCTCGTACTCCACTTATTATCTCTGGCCCAGCTGAAGATAGTTCAGATCTTTACACGCGTATTAACACGTTGATCCCTAACCTTGAGCGCCAAGATAAAGAAGATTCTGAAGAGTACCGTGGTGAAGGTCACTACACCATGGACGAGAAATCGAAACAGGTTCACCTGACTGAAAACGGTCAAGAATTTGTAGAAGAGCTAATGGTCAAAAACGGCCTGATGGAAGAGGGTGACACGCTTTACTCTCCAACTAATATCAGCCTATTGCACCATGTTAATGCAGCGCTGCGTGCACACGTACTGTTTGAGAAAGACGTCGACTACATCGTTACTGAAGAAGGCGAAGTGGTTATCGTTGATGAACATACTGGTCGTACTATGCCAGGTCGTCGTTGGTCTGAAGGTTTACACCAAGCTGTTGAAGCTAAAGAAGGTGTGAAGATTCAGAATGAAAACCAGACGCTAGCATCGATTACATTCCAGAACTTCTTCCGTCTATACGAAAAACTGTCAGGTATGACAGGTACAGCCGATACAGAAGCTTTCGAATTTCAGTCTATCTACGGCCTAGAAACAGTGGTTATCCCAACCAACAAGCCTATGGTTCGTAACGATATGCCAGATGTGGTTTATCGTACCGAAGAAGACAAGTTCAATGCGATCATTGAAGACATCAAAGACCGTGTAGCTGCTGGTCAGCCATCATTGGTTGGTACGGTTTCTATCGAGAAGTCTGAACTACTGTCTAACGCACTGAAAAAAGCAAAAATTAAGCACAGCGTTCTAAATGCTAAATTCCACGAAATGGAAGCAGAGATCGTTGCACAAGCTGGTATGCCGAGTGCGGTAACTATCGCAACTAACATGGCTGGTCGTGGTACCGATATCGTATTAGGTGGTAGCTGGCAGGCACAAGTTGAGAAGCTAGAGAATCCAACCAAAGAGCAGATCGAGAAGATCAAAGCTGACTGGAGAGTAATCCACGATAAAGTGCTTGAGTCAGGTGGTCTGCACATCATTGGTACTGAGCGTCATGAATCTCGCCGTATCGACAACCAGCTACGTGGTCGTTCTGGTCGTCAAGGTGATGCGGGTTCTTCTCGTTTCTACCTATCAATGGAAGATTCTCTGCTACGTATCTTCACATCGGATCGTATGGCTGGTCTTATCCAAAGTGGTATGGACGAAGGCGAAGCGATCGAATCTAAGATGCTTTCTCGCTCAATTGAAAAAGCACAACGTAAAGTTGAAGGTCGTAACTTCGATATTCGTAAGCAGCTTCTTGAGTACGATGATGTAGCCAATGACCAACGTAAAGTGGTTTATGAGCTTCGTGATGAACTGATGAGCTCTGACGATATCAGCGAGATGATCGAACACAACCGTGAAGATGTATTGGCATCAGTGATTGATGAATACATCGCACCTCAGTCTCTTGAAGATATGTGGGATATCGCGGGTCTGCAAGATCGTCTGAAGAATGACTTCGATCTAGACTTTGATATTCAAGGTTGGTTAGACGAAGACGACAAGCTTTATGAAGAAGCATTGCGTGAGCGTATTCTTGCTATGGCGGTTGATTCGTACAAACAGAAAGAAGAAGTGGTTGGTGCTCAAGTACTGCGTAACTTCGAGAAATCTGTGATGTTACAAACGCTAGACGGCCTTTGGAAAGAGCACTTGGCTGCGATGGATCACCTTCGTCAAGGTATCCACTTACGTGGTTATGCTCAGAAGAACCCGAAACAAGAGTACAAGCGCGAGTCGTTTGAACTGTTTGAAGGCCTACTAGATGTACTGAAAACAGACGTTGTTACCATCCTTTCTAAAGTGCGCGTTCAGCAACAAGAAGAAGTTGAAAAGATGGAAGCTCAACGTCAAGCTCAAGCTGAAGAAGCGGCGCGTCGTGCACAAGCGCAACATGCAACAGCTGAAAACCAGCTAGCTGACGATGAAGCTGAAGCGGCATCTCCACAAACGGTAGTGCGTGACGAGCGTAAAGTTGGCCGTAACGAGCCATGCCCATGTGGTAGCGGTAAGAAGTACAAGCAGTGTCACGGTAAAATCGCGTAAGTTTAATGAATCGTTGCTGTAGCGCATGATAGCTGCGTTGGTGGTACTCACTTACAGTCGTAAGCTCCGTGCCACCGCCTTGCTCTCATACACTACAACTTAGCTTCATAAAACTGACAAATAGAATATAAAGAGTCGCTTAGGCGGCTCTTTTTGTATGTAAATTTCATGGCTTACTTTGTTACGCAAGGAAGTTGTCATTCCCTATAGCGAGGAGCGAGCGTAGTAGGGAATCTTGTTTAGTTAGGCTCGCGTAGTTTTAGATCCCCAACTCAGTCGTTCCTCTTTCTTGAGGATGACGTATTTAGGGACTATGTGAGTTCAGCGTTTTATTAAGGAACACCATCAATGAAAAGAATCCATATCGTAGCGGGTATTATCTTCAATCAAGATAAGTCACAGGTCTTTATCACTAAGCGTCCAGATGACAAGCACAAAGGTGGCTTCTGGGAATTTCCAGGTGGCAAGGTTGAAGAGGGCGAAACTATTGAGCAAGCGATGACTCGCGAGCTTGATGAAGAGGTCGGTATCAAGGTGACCGAGCAGTCTCTGTTTGAGCATCTTGAATTTGATTACACGGATAAGTCACTTAAGTTCGATTTCATTCTCGTGACTGATTTTGAAGAGCAGCCTTATGGTAAAGAAGGTCAGCAAGGTGAATGGGTAAGCCTAGAATCATTGAATCAATACGCCTTCCCAGAGGCAAATGTGCCAATTTTAGAGCGAGTAATAAAAGAGTTTTCGTAATTGCTAGCCTGAGTTTGAGATTGTTGTTAGTTTAAAGAGATTAATCGATTGAACGTTGCTGCAAGAGATAAGTGGCAACGGTAACCAAAACAATGGAGATATTCGCAGTGGTAAGAATTGCAATTGCAGGAGCAGCGGGCCGCATGGGCCGCAACTTGGTGAAAGCCGCTCATCATAATTCAGAAGCAAGTGTTGGAGCTGGTTCAGAGCGTCCAGAGTCATCTTTGGTCGGCGTAGATGTCGGCGAGTTATGCGGTGAAGGTCGTTTTGATGTTGCTTTAGTCGATGATTTGTCTAAAGCCATCGAAGAGTTTGATGTGATTGTCGATTTTACTGCCCCTGTTAGCACATTAGCGAATATTGAACTTTGTAAACGTCACGGTAAAAAACTGATCATCGGTACAACGGGCTTCTCTGAAGAAGAGAAGCAGGTGATTGATGCTGCTTCAAAAGAGATGGCTATCGTAATGGCACCTAACTACAGCGTTGGTGTGAACCTTGTATTTAAGCTGCTAGAGAAGGCCGCTAAAGTGATGGGCGATTACTGTGATGTCGAGATCGTTGAGGCGCACCACCGCCATAAAGTCGATGCACCGTCAGGTACTGCGATTGGTATGGGCGAAGCTATTGCGGGTGCTATGGGCAACGAGCTGAACGATGTAGCTGTATGGTCACGCGAGGGTATTACTGGCGAGCGCACTAAAGATGAGATTGGTTTCGCGACGATTCGTGCCGGTGACATTATTGGTGAACACACCGCTATGTTTGCTGATATCGGTGAACGAGTGGAAATTACCCATAAAGCCACTGATCGAATGACCTTTGCTAATGGCGCAATCAAGGCCGCGGTTTGGTTAAATGATAAACCAGCAGGCTTTTATACCATGACGGATGTGCTTGGTTTGAATGACCTATAAATAGATATTTATGCGCTGGCAATTGCCGGCGCTTTCTTTATTTGGTGCCTTTTCCTTAGTAATCTCACTTCTCCGATCTTCCTTCTACTTTCTTCTTATCGCCTTTTTGACTCCATTTCTATGCTGTTTATGTGGTCTTTAGTATGTTTTTTGTTTTAGATCTTTAAATTGTCATGTTTTCTCTTGGTATTTATCGATTGCGTTTTGTTGCTGATATTTTTATCACTCTATGGTTGGCTAAAATGAGGGGTGAAAATTAGAAAATCGTAATATTCGAGCTAAATGCGTATGAAAGTTGAACTTTTGGAGCTTTGAGGGGGTAAATTGAATTAGTCCTTACAAATGTTTAATTTCTTTTGAGTTAAATGTTGACACGTATCACGCAGATCACTAAAATACCGCCAATTTGTCTAATTTCCATAAACACGCAGTTTTTGGTGTTGCAGGAAGGTAGATTTGCAAATTAAATCAATTTTAATGCATTTTTATTTCTGGAGGTTGTCTTGAAGAAGTCAGCACTACTCGTCCTAGAAGATGGGACAGTATTTCACGGTGAAGCCATTGGCGCTGTAGGTTCTGCAGTTGGTGAAGTCGTTTTTAATACCTCGATGACGGGGTACCAAGAAATCCTCACTGATCCTTCCTATTCTCAACAAATCGTTACCCTTACTTACCCTCACATTGGCAATACCGGAACCAATTCCGAAGACGAAGAATCTTCTTCAATCCACGCTCAAGGCCTTGTGATTCGCGATCTCCCTCTAATCGCTTCTAACTTCCGTAATGAACAATCCCTTTCTGATTACCTTAAGTCGCAAAACGTTGTTGGTATCGCTGATATCGATACTCGTAAGCTGACGCGTATTCTTCGTGAAAAAGGCGCACAGAACGGTTGTATCGTAGCTGGCTCTTCAGTAAACGATGGAAACCTAGACGAAGCTCTAGCTCTTGCTAAAGCAAAAGAATTCCCTGGCCTGAAAGGTATGGACCTTGCGAAAGAAGTTACAACAAAAGAAGCGTATCAATGGAAACAAGGTTCGTGGACGCTTACGGGTGGACTTCCTGAAGCGAAAGCAGACTCAGAATTGCCATACCACGTTGTTGCTTATGACTTCGGTGCAAAACGAAACATCCTACGAATGCTTGTTGACCGCGGCTGCCGCCTAACGGTTGTTCCTGCTGAGACTTCAGCTGAAGAAGTACTTGCTCTGAACCCAGACGGTGTTTTCCTTTCAAATGGCCCTGGTGACCCAGAACCATGTACTTACGCAATTGAAGCGACAAAAGTGTTCCTAGAAAAAGGCTTACCAATCTTCGGTATCTGTCTAGGTCACCAGATTCTTGCTCTTGCGTCAGGCGCTAAGACAGTGAAGATGAAGTTTGGTCACCACGGCGCAAACCACCCGGTTAAAGATTTAGATCGTGATGTTGTGATGATTACTTCGCAAAACCACGGCTTTGCTGCTGACGAAGAAACCCTTCCAGAGACACTACGTGCAACGCACAAATCACTATTTGATGGTTCTCTACAAGGTATTCACCGTACAGACAAACCAGCATTCAGCTTCCAAGGTCACCCTGAAGCAAGCCCAGGTCCAGAAGACGCAGCGCCGTTATTCGACCACTTTATTGAACTAATCAAACAGCACACAGCGTAATTCGGAGTAGTAGACAATGCCAAAACGTACTGACATTAAAAGTATTCTTATTCTAGGTGCTGGCCCGATCGTTATCGGCCAAGCATGTGAGTTCGATTACTCTGGTGCTCAAGCTTGTAAAGCGCTTCGCGAAGAAGGTTACCGAGTTATTCTTGTAAACTCGAACCCAGCGACAATCATGACTGACCCAGACATGGCAGATGCAACTTACATCGAGCCTATCCAATGGGAAGTTGTGCGTAACATCATCGCTAAAGAGAAGCCTGATGCAGTTCTACCTACTATGGGTGGCCAAACTGCATTGAACTGTGCTCTAGACCTAGAAAAGCACGGCGTTCTTGAAGAGTTCGGTGTTGAAATGATTGGTGCAACGGCTGACGCTATCGATAAAGCAGAAGACCGTTCACGCTTCGATAAAGCAATGAAAGCAATTGGCCTTGAGTGTCCAACTGCTGATACAGCGAAAACGATGGAAGAAGCTTACAAAGTTTTAGACATGGTTGGCTTCCCTTGTATCATTCGTCCATCGTTCACGATGGGTGGTACTGGTGGCGGTATCGCTTACAACAAAGAAGAATTTGAAGAAATCTGTCGTCGTGGTTTGGATTTATCTCCAACTAACGAACTTCTTATCGATGAATCACTTATCGGTTGGAAAGAGTACGAGATGGAAGTGGTTCGTGACAAAAACGACAACTGCATCATCGTATGTGCGATTGAAAACTTCGACCCTATGGGTATTCACACAGGTGACTCAATCACTGTGGCTCCAGCTCAAACGCTGACAGATAAAGAATACCAACTAATGCGTAACGCATCTCTAGCAGTACTGCGTGAGATTGGTGTTGAAACAGGTGGTTCAAACGTACAGTTTGGTATCAACCCGAAAGATGGCCGTATGGTTATCATCGAAATGAACCCACGTGTATCTCGCTCTTCTGCACTAGCATCTAAAGCAACAGGTTTCCCAATCGCTAAGATTGCAGCGAAACTGGCTGTTGGCTTCACGCTAGACGAGCTAATGAATGACATCACTGGCGGCGCAACTCCAGCATCATTCGAACCAACAATCGACTACGTAGTAACTAAGATTCCTCGTTTTAACTTCGAGAAGTTTGCAGGTGCTAACGACCGCCTAACGACGCAAATGAAGTCGGTTGGTGAAGTTATGGCTATCGGCCGTAACCAACAAGAATCTCTACAAAAAGCACTTCGCGGCCTAGAAGTTGGCGCGACTGGTTTTGACGAAATGGTAGACCTAGACGCACCAGATGCTCTAACGACTATCCGTCACGAACTTAAAGAAGCTGGCGCAGAGCGTATTTGGTACATCGCTGACGCATTCCGTGCTGGTATGTCGGTAGATGGTGTATTCAACCTAACGCAAATCGACCGTTGGTTCCTAGTTCAAATCGAAGACATCGTTAAGCTAGAGCAAGAACTTAAAGCGAAAGGCTTTGCTGGTCTAAATAAAGACGAGCTAAACAAGCTTAAGCGTAAAGGTTTTGCTGATGCGCGCCTATCTAAGATTCTAGGTGTAGCGGAAAGCGAAATCCGTCGTCTACGTGACCAATACGATATCCACCCGGTATACAAGCGTGTAGATACGTGTGCAGCTGAGTTCTCTTCAGATACGGCTTACATGTACTCATCTTACGATGACGAGTGTGAAGCAAACCCAACAGACAAAGAAAAAATCATGATTCTAGGCGGCGGTCCAAACCGTATCGGCCAAGGCATTGAATTTGACTACTGTTGTGTACACGCATCACTAGCGCTACGTGAAGATGGCTACGAAACTATCATGGTTAACTGTAACCCTGAGACAGTTTCTACAGACTACGATACGTCTGACCGTCTGTACTTCGAACCAGTAACTCTGGAAGACGTACTAGCAATCGCTCGTGTTGAGAAGCCAAAAGGCGTTATCGTTCAGTACGGTGGTCAAACGCCACTTAAACTGGCACGTGCTCTTGAAGCTGCTGGCGTACCAATCATCGGTACTAGCCCAGACGCAATCGACCGTGCAGAAGACCGTGAGCGTTTCCAAGTTGCTGTAGACCGTCTAGGCCTACTTCAACCAGAAAACGCGACAGTAACAACAATGGAGCAAGCGGTAGAGAAATCTCGTGAAATCGGCTTCCCACTTGTTGTACGTCCTTCTTACGTACTTGGTGGTCGTGCGATGGAAATCGTATACGACGAGCAAGACCTACGTCGCTACTTCAACGAAGCAGTTAGCGTATCAAACGAATCTCCAGTACTACTTGATAGCTTCCTAGATGACGCTGTTGAAGTAGACGTAGATGCGATTTGTGACGGTGAGCGCGTTGTAATCGGCGGTATTATGGAGCACATCGAGCAAGCGGGTGTTCACTCTGGTGACTCAGCATGTTCTCTTCCTGCATACACGCTAAGCCAAGAAATCCAAGACGTAATGCGCGAGCAAGTTGAAAAGCTAGCGTTCGAGTTGGGTGTTCGTGGTCTGATGAACACGCAGTTTGCTGTTAAGAACAATGAAGTGTACCTAATCGAGGTTAACCCTCGTGCAGCACGTACGGTTCCATTCGTATCTAAAGCAACTGGTGCGCCAATCGCTAAGATTGCCGCTCGTGTAATGGCGGGTCAATCTCTAGAGTCTCAAGGCTTTACCAAAGAAATCATCCCACCTTACTACTCAGTGAAAGAAGTTGTACTTCCATTCAACAAGTTCCCTGGTGTTGACCCACTGTTAGGCCCAGAAATGCGCTCTACTGGTGAAGTTATGGGTGTTGGTGCGACGTTCGCAGAAGCATACTCTAAAGCTGAATTGGGTTGTGGTAACATCTACCCAGAAGGCGGTCGTGCACTTCTTTCTGTTCGCGAAGGCGACAAAGAGCGTGTTGTTGACCTAGCATCTAAACTATCTAAGCTTGGTTACCAGCTAGACGCAACTCACGGTACTGCGGTTATCCTTGGCGAAGCGGGCATCAACCCACGTCTAGTAAACAAGGTACACGAAGGTCGTCCTCACATTCTTGACCGTATCAAGAACAACGAGTATACGTACATCGTGAACACTGCAGCTGGCCGTCAAGCGATTGAAGATTCTAAAGTTCTTCGTCGTGGTGCACTTGCTGAGAAAGTTAACTACACGACTACGCTAAATGCTGCATTCGCGACTTGTATGGCGCACACTGCAGACGCGAAAACGTCAGTAACTTCAGTTCAAGAGCTACACGCTCAGGTTAAAGCTTCTCAAGCTTAATCGCCTAAAGTGTATCGCTGATATGCGGATATAAATGCTCAAAGCCCACTCCTCGGAGTGGGCTTTTTTATGTCTGTTATTCCGCGGTAGCTTAATGATGAATATTTGGAATAGGTTAGAATCTTGTGTTTCGTTATTGCTCGTCTGCTGTGAGTGGTAACTTGTCGCTACACAGGATTTTAAGGCGTTGGGTATATGGAAATTACTCTAGAAATATTGGCTATCTTGTTTGTTGTTGCAACGGCAGCAGGCTTTATTGATGCAATGGCTGGCGGCGGTGGGTTACTGACTCTACCTGCATTGCTAGCGGCTGGAGTTCCACCCACGCAGGCACTGGCAACCAACAAACTCCAAAGCTCATTTGGCAGCTTCTCCGCGAGTTGGTATTTCGTGCGCAACGGTATCGTCAGCATCAAAGAGATGCGCCTTGCTATCTTTTGTACCTTTATTGGCTCTGCAATTGGCGCTGAGTTAGTCCAGCACATTGATGCGAGCCTACTGACCAGTGTTATCCCACTGCTGCTTATCGCTATCTCTCTCTATTTCCTGTTGGCACCCCAAACTAGAGCGTCTGAAGGAAAACAGAAGATCTCTGAGGCGATGTTTGCTCTGTGTATTGGTGGCGGCGTGGGTTTCTATGATGGCTTTTTTGGCCCAGGAACAGGTTCTATCTTCACCGTCTGCTTTGTTGCTATTGGTCACTTCTCGTTAGTCGATGCTACGGCGCGTACTAAAGTACTTAACTTTACCTCGAATATCGCTGCCTTAATTTTCTTTATTTTGGCTGGTTTGCCTATTTGGGAGTTGGGATTAGTGATGGCGGTCGGTGGATTTATGGGCGCTCAGCTTGGCGCTAAAGTGGTGGTGACAAAAGGGCAGAAATGGATTCGCCCCCTTGTGATCGTGATGTCGATGCTAATGGCGTCTAAACTGCTTTGGGAACAGCATCAACAATGGATTCTATCAGTGTTTTAACTCGTGGAGACTGGTAACTATTTGGTCTGACACAGATATGAATCGGCCGAATCAAGCCTGCTAATTCGGTGAAGCTATACAGATATTGAGGCTCAATATTGAGTGTTTTTACGATAGAGAGCGGGATCAACGCTGGCCCAGTCCCGCCCAATGCAAGTTGCGCCGCTGCGGTGTAGGCATCCATCTCCATCAAGGGTTTGATACCAAATTTTTCTAATACAGAAAGTTGATAAGAATTGGCTGGATTGGTCATGTCGTTAGTGATGACCATTGGAGGGAGATCCGTTAGCGGCGACTTACTCACTATGTAAAACGGTTCATCAAAAAGATGGAAGGTCATCAACCCATGATGTGGTGGCAGTAAGCCAGCACACAACCCCAAGGTCGCCTTGCCGGACTGCACCCGTTCGATAATTCTCGGCGTGTGGTTGGTGGTAATGGTGATGTACTTATCTTGCTGGATGAACTGGCCCATCATCTCACCTAAATAACCGGCTATCAGAGACTTATTGCTGTCTAGGGTGATGAGAGTGGTATCTTCCAACTCTTGCTGTTCATAAATAAGCCCACGAAGTTCATTGAATGTCGGGCCAATACTCTCGATTAATGCTATCGCATCTGGCGTGAGTTTTATCTGTCGGCCACTCGGTTCAATGAGCTTTTTACCTAGCTTCTTTTCTAAATTCGCAATCCGTTTGCTGACCGCTGATTGGCTGATATAAAGCAAACTGCCTGTGCGGCTCATGGTCTTTGCTTTACTCAATACCAGTAGAGTTTCGATTCCTTCGAGTAGCATTGGGTTATATTCATGAAATTTGGGAATGATTGTTTCAACTTACCTCAAACAACATTCATTCTCTAGTCTTGAAACTAAAGCTTTGAACCAAGTTAGGTATTTTTAGCTATGCTCGCACGTGTAGCGCGAGAGCATAATAATTGTGTTGGGGAGCTCAAATTAAGAAAGGCTCCTTTACGGAGCCTTTCACTTTGTAACGATAGCTTATTTGATAGCGAAGGTCGGCAATGATAAATGCCAACGAATAGCGCCAAGCCTTATCAATAGTGTTGAGAACACGCCGGCCAGAAATGCAGTTTCTGAATCGTGCCCCATGCTGATCGCCATGGTATGGAAAGCACCACCAATGATACAAGCGGTCGCGTAGACTTCACTTCTTAGAATCATAGGCACTTCACGGGCAAGCACGTCGCGGATAATACCGCCACCGCAACCGGTGATGACACCCATGATGATGGCCACTAGTGCTGAATCTTGATAGATAAGCGCTTTTTCCACGCCAATGCCAACAAACACCGCTAGGCCAATCGCATCACATACCGGCAATATCCACCAAGCCAGACGTTTCGGGCGTCTTACAATAATCATGGTCAGCAAACAGGTGATGATGATGACCCAAAGGTAGGTGGTATCGGTGATCCAAAACACGGGAGTTGCACCCAATGCCATGTCACGAATTGTGCCGCCGCCAATCGCGGTTACACTGCCTAGAACGGCGACGCCAAAGGGATCCATCTTAAGACGGCCAGCGACAAATACGCCTGAGACGGCAAAGATGGCAGTGCCAAATAAATCGATAATATAAAGCAGCATGGAGTCCATGATACTGGTGCTCTTATAGTTAAAATTGTAGGGACAGGTCGGTGGCGAATTGTACGAAAAAACGCAGCAAATAGTTAGTGATTTTGCCTAGCTCTATCGAAGAAATCGCACACTTGTTGGATCGCTTTCAAAGTTCTCGTTGTCGGGCGATTAATCCAGTCTGAATTGAGGGACCAAATCTGATTTTGAGCGACTGCTGGGATTTCATCTTCCCATGTTTGCCACATGGTTCCATTCTCAATCGCGTGCTGAGAAGTGAAAATCACTTGCGGTTTTCTTAATACAACTTGTTCAATACCAACTTGCGGATATGGCGAGGCGCTGTCTTCAAAAATATTGTGTCCACCACAAAACTCAAACACCTCACTTGGCCAGTGTCCTTGAGCAACAGTGATGATCGGCTTTTCACTGAGCTGGTAGAAGTAGTTTACTGGCTCGGCATCTTTGTATTCTAGTCTCAACGCGTTGAGCTGCTCTCTGTATTGCTGAGCGTTATTTTCGCCAATGCTTGGATCGCTAGCGTATTCGCTCAGTTGTTCAATATTGGTTGCGATACTGTCTAGGCTTTTGGTCTTGGAGTAGTAAATATTAAAACCAAATTGCTCTAGTTTCGCGAGCTCTCTGGGCGGGTTTCCCGCTGGCCACGCAAGAATCAAATCAGGCTGAAGTGCGATGATCTTCTCAACCTTGATACCTTGATAGTTTGCTACTTTTTCAAGCTTATCGGCTTGTGGTGGGTAATCACTTCGTTCACTTACGGCGACAAGGTTGTTACCTAAACCTGCGCTGTACGCGAGTTCAGTGGCATGAGGAGCAAGGCTGACCACGCGTTGAGCCGGCTGTACTTGTTCTTGAGTCAGTGGTGCTTCTTCTGCAAATGATAAAGGCAGCCATAAGCTGGAAGACAAAATAGTAAGGCTTGTAACAAGTGCTGAAGGTTTCACTCTAAATCCCTTGGTGAATAAATAGTAAGGCTAGGCTTTGTAAAAAGATCCAGATAGCGATGCGACCAAAGAGTAGTTTCTGAACCTGAGATAGATGCAGAGCTGACGGTGCGATTCTTCCGCCTAATTTCGCGCGAATGGCTTTGGTGTTGTCGTAAATCGCAGGGCCACCTAATGATAACTCCAGCTTGTTGCCAACGGCCGTGATCAACCAGGCAGGGCCGGGCAGTGGCCAAGAGCGACTTTGGACTAACATCATCTTGAACGTGTGAGACGCTTTATCACCACATACAATCATCAAGGCAAACAATCGCATTGGTATAAATTCTAGAATCGCGACTATCTTGATTGCCGTTGATCCAAATGGAGAGAACTGCTTACGGCTTGGTGACCACGCTCGCGCTAATTCGACAATCAGGCGATACATTAAAGCGGCGATTCCACCACCAATGGCGTACCAGAATAAAACACAAACCACATTACGAGCGTAACCCATGATTATGGTTTCTGTGGCGGCTTTGCCGAGGCCAAGTGGCGAAAGTGATTCGGTCTGACGATTGATAATCGGAGCCAGTAACTGACGAGCGGCCGCTTTATCTTCTCGGCCAAGTACTTTGATCAGTTGGTTAGCCAGCTTTTCATTATTGCGCCAATCAATCGCGAGTAATAACAGTGCCAATTCAAACAGTTGAGATTGCCAAACCAATGGTTGCAGTGCCAATAGAATAACCAGAGTTGGCAGTACCATTAACCCCCAGGCTAATGTGCCTGAGATTAAACTTTGGGAATAGTTGTGGTTGTTATTAACCTTGCTTGCTAAAAGCTCAGCAAACTTATGCCATAAGGTCGTGGGGTGTGCGGCATGGGGGATAGGTAAAATTAAATGAAAAAGCAGTGCTCCCCACATCACAAGGAGCACGCCATTTGCAAATACCTGATCAAACAGTGTTTGCATGTCTAGTCGCTTACTTTAGTAGGGCAACCATCTTGATAACCATTTCAGAAGAGCTTTGCGCTGCTAGTGGCAGGAACTCTTCGAAGCTCATTGGTGATTCTTTGTCTGCAACATCAGAGATTGCACGAACAACCACGAATGGTACTTGGAATTGGTGACAAGCTTGAGCGATAGCCGATGCTTCCATCTCTACAGCAACAACAGATGGGAAGTGCTTGCGGATGAACTCTTGGCGTTCTGCTGTGCAAACAAATGCGTCGCCAGTACAGATAAGACCGCGAACGGCATGCTTATCTTCCATTTGTGCTAGAGCTTGTTCAGCAACAGCCATCAGTTTGTCGTCAGCTTTGAACGCTGCAGGCTGACCTGCCATTTGGCCGATTTCGTAACCGAAAGCTGTAACGTCTGCATCGTGGTGACGAACTTCAGTTGAGATAACCACATCGCCAAGGTTCAGTGTTGAATCAAAACCGCCAGCAGAGCCCGTGTTAAGAACGACATCTGGTTGGTATTCGCTTAGTAGGATTGAAGTACCAACAGCCGCTGCTACTTTACCAATGCCAGATTGAAGCAAAACAACGTCAACACCATTTAGCTGACCAGAGAAAAAGGTACAACCGCCTTTATTAACTTCAGTAATGTCTGAAATTGCTGCTTTTAGGATCGCAACTTCTTGCTCCATTGCGCCAATGATGCCGATTTTCATGTGTAGTCTCTTAATAAATAATATTTAAACAGTAGAGCGAAATTGTAGCATGGATAAGAAGTGTCGAGCGACTGCCCAGAGGCACTTCTCATCCGAATAGTAGCGATTTATCTGCGTATTCTTTTATCTATTTGATTAGGCCTTCGCTTTTCAAGCTAGCACGAAGTTGTTCAGCTCGTTTTCGGTTTACGCCAAAATCAGAATGGCCAGTACGAGACTCTGAACGCACGATCAGTTTGCCATCCGTGATTTTAAGTTCTAAGTCATCGACAAAACGCATGATGCGAGAGGTACATTCAACACGCAGATAATCTTCTGTTTTACTCGCGGTTTTCGATCCCGGTAAGGTTAGTGCAACCTGCTCAATCGCATCCAAGTTCGCTGAATCTGACAACTCAAACGCGGCCAATGCGTGCTGCTCACGGTCATCTTGAGTTGATACGCAGTTTGGTTTGTCTCCACAAGGTGATGAAGTTCTGTCTTTCATGTCCGTGATTCCTTGGCTGCAAGCGGTTAAAGTCAAAAGAGATAGAGAGAGGAGAGCGGCTTTTTTCATAGTGTTTCCTATGGCGTTGTTTTAATTTTAATTGTAGTTCTCGGTATTTGTTAATTTACGATTGTTTTACGTATTCTTTGTTATGCCGTTGGTAAAACGTATCGAACTTAAAAAAGGATCCATATGCGGATCCTCTTTTTATAGTAATGGATTGATTAATAGAGGAAACTTTAGATTAGTCACACTTCTAGGTAATCCAAGATCCCTTCTGCGGCTTTACGGCCCTCATCGATAGCGGTTACTACCAAGTCAGATCCTCGAACCGCATCGCCACCTGCAAAGATCTTGCTGTTGGTGGTTTGGTATTGAAACTCTTGTTTACCGGGAGCCTTGATACGACCCCACTGATCGAGCTCCACACCGAAAGGTTCTAGCCATTCCATCGTATGAGGTTGGAAACCAAATGCCATAATTACGGCATCAGCCTCAAGAACATGCTCACTGCCTTCGACAGGTTCTGGACGACGACGGCCTGCTTCATCAGGCTCACCCAAAGCGGTTTTCACGAATTTCACACCAACCACATGACCAGCGCTGTTAAGCTCTAAGCCGATAGGTTGTAGGTTGAACTTGAACTTCACCCCCTCTTCACGTGCATTTTTTACCTCACGGCGAGAACCTGGCATGTTGGCTTCATCTCGGCGGTAAGCACACACCACATCTGCCGCATTCTGACGAATAGAGGTTCGAACGCAGTCCATCGCCGTATCACCACCACCAAGCACGACGACTTTCTTACCTTGCATATCGATAAATGGGGTTGGGTTTTCCAGTTCCATGACCTTGTAGGTATTAGAAATCAAGAATGGCAGAGCATCATAAACGCCCGGTGCATCTTCGTTGTCTAAACCCGCACGCATGTTTTTATAGGTGCCGACACCAAGGAAAACAGCGTCGTAGTCATCGACGAGTTGCTGAAGTTGTACATCTTTGCCGACTTCGGTATTCATTTGGAACTCGACGCCCATCTCGCTAAAGATACGGCGACGATTTTCCATGATGCCTTTCTCAAGCTTGAACGATGGAATACCAAACGTCAGTAGGCCACCGATCTCCGGATAGCGGTCAAACACAACGGCTTTTACGCCATTACGAACTAGGATGTCAGCCGCCGCTAGACCTGCTGGCCCCGCACCGATGATCGCGACCTTTTTATCAGTCCACTCAACGTGAGACATGTCAGGCTTCCAACCCATCTCAAAGGCTTTGTCGGTAATGTACTTTTCAATATTGCCAATGGTTACGGCACCGAAATCGTCATTGAGGGTACAAGAGCCCTCACACAAGCGGTCTTGAGGGCAAACTCGACCGCAAACCTCAGGCAGGCTGTTGGTTTGGTGAGACAGTTCAGCGGCTTCGATAATGCGCCCTTCATTGGCAAGCTTAAGCCACTGAGGGATGTAGTTGTGAACAGGACATTTCCATTCACAGTATGGGTTACCACAGTCTAAACAACGGTCTGCTTGCGCTTTCGCTTGCTGTTTAGTGAAAGGTTCGTAGATCTCTACAAACTCAATCTTACGTATCTTGATTGGTTTCTTCGCTGGGTCTACGCGATTCACATCAATAAATTGGTATACATTCTGGCTCATTATTGGCTCCTTCCAATTATTGCGCTTGAACACGAAGTTCAGCTGAGCTGCGGCTTTGGTGGCCGAGCAAGGTGTTCAGATCCGCCGTCTTTGGCTTCACTAGGTAGAACTTTGGAATCCATTCATCAAAGTTCGCCAGAATAGCTTCAGCGTGTACTGAGCCAGTCTCTTCTAAGTGCTCTGCAATTAAGCCACGCAGATGTTCTTGGTGGATAAATAAGTCAGACAGAGAAAGTGCCTCGACCGACTCGTTATTTACTCGACCTTGGAAGTCTTCGTTCTTATCCATGACATAAGCGAAGCCACCTGTCATACCCGCACCGAAGTTGACGCCAGTTGCGCCAAGAATGGCAACAATACCGCCGGTCATGTATTCACAGGCGTTGTCACCAGCGCCTTCAATCACAGCAACCGTACCTGAGTTACGTACGCCAAATCGTTCGCCAGCCGTACCAGCTGCAAACAGCTTGCCTCCAGTTGCGCCATACAGACAGGTGTTGCCTATGATGGTCGCTTCGTTACAAGTAAATGCGGTGCCTTGGTGAGGCTTGATAACCACTTTGCCGCCAGCCATGCCTTTGCCAACATAGTCATTGGCATCGCCTGTTAGGTAAAGCTCAACGCCGCCTGCGTTCCAAACCGCAAAAGATTGGCCTGCTGTACCGTCGAGATATAACTTGATTGGTGAACCTGCCATCCCTTGGTTGCCGTATCGCTTAGCAATTTCACCAGAGATACGAGCACCAATCGAGCGGTCTGTGTTGATCACGTTGTAGTAAAGGCTGGTGGATTGACGTTTCTCAATTGCATCGAGTGCATCATCCAGAATCTGCTGGTTGAGCTGAGCTTTATCAAATGGTGCGTTTGGCTCGGTCCAAAACAGTGGGTGACCTTCTGGAGATACCGGAGCTTCGAGTATTGAAGAGAGATCGAGCTTGTTCTGTTTCGCGGTGAGGCCTTGAACGGCTTCAAGTAAGTCAGTACGACCAATCAGGTCCGTGAGTTTTTCTACGCCGAGTTCTGCAAGGTATTGGCGAACTTCATCGGCTAGGCCTGTAAAGTAGTTCACCACCATGTCTGGCAGGCCTTTGAAGTATTCGCGGCGTAGTGTTTCATCTTGAGTCGCAACACCCGTCGCACAGTTGTTTAGGTGACAAATTCGTAAGAACTTACAACCCATTGCGACCATTGGCGCGGTACCAAAACCAAAGCTTTCTGCACCGAGAATCGCACCTTTAATCACATCAAGGCCAGTTTTTAAACCACCATCGACTTGCAGGCGGATCTTATGACGAAGCCCGTTAGCAACCAGTGCTTGTTGAGTTTCTGCTAAGCCTAGCTCCCAAGGGCAACCTGCGTATTTTACCGAGGTTAGAGGGCTTGCCGCGGTACCGCCATCGTAGCCAGAAATGGTGATCAGATCGGCATAGGCTTTCGCTACACCAGTTGCAATCGTGCCTACACCCGGTTCCGATACTAACTTTACTGAAACCAAGGCTTTAGGGTTCACTTGTTTAAGGTCGAAAATCAGCTGCGCTAGATCCTCGATAGAATAAATATCGTGATGTGGAGGAGGGGAGATCAGTGTCACCCCTTGAACTGAATATCTCAGCTTAGCGATTTCTGCGGTAACTTTATGGCCGGGCAGTTGACCACCTTCTCCAGGCTTCGCACCTTGCGCGACCTTGATCTGCAAAACATCCGCATTGGTTAAGTAATGTGGCGTCACACCAAAACGACCGGAAGCTATCTGCTTGATACGAGAGTTACGGTCAGTACCAAAGCGTCGAGGGTCTTCACCACCTTCACCAGAGTTTGAGTAACCACCCAAGCGGTTCATCGCCATTGCTAATGCTTCATGCGCTTCTGGGCTCAAAGCACCGATCGACATTGCCGCAGAGTCGAAGCGTTTAAACAGATCGCTGTTAGGCTCGACTTGCTCTAGTGGTAGAGGCTGATCGGCTTTTTTGAGGCTCATTAAGTCGCGTAACATCGCAGCTGGACGAGCATTTACTTGCTTAGCAAAAGAGAGATAATCCGATGTCTCACCTGTTTTTACTGCAGTTTGCAGAGTGCCAACCACATCAGGGTTATAGGCGTGATATTCGCCGCCGTGTACGTATTTGAGTAAACCACCGTGCTCGATTGGCTTACGCTTAGTCCAGGCTTTACGAGATAAGTTATAGATATCTTGCTGGAAATCGCTAAAGCTTGCGCCTTGGATTCGAGTGGTAACTCCGCGGAAACAGAGCTCAACAACATCGGAATGAAGGCCAATGGCTTCGAAAAGCTGTGAACAGCGATAAGAGGCAATGGTTGAAATTCCCATCTTCGACATGATCTTGTACAGACCTTTGTTGATGCCGTTTTGGTAATTTTGCATTGCGGCACGATAATCTTTATCTAAAGAGCCATCATCCAACATTTTACCTAACGCTTCATAAGCGAGGTATGGGTAAACCGCGGTTGCACCGAAGCCAAGCAGCACAGCAAATTGGTGTGGGTCGCGCGCAGTTGCTGTCTCAACAACGATGTTGGCATCACAACGCAGGTTGGTATCAGCAAGCCTTGTTTGCACCGCACCAACCAACATGGCTGCAGGGATCGGTAGTTTTCCTTTCTCTAAACCTTTGTCCGACAGCACAACTAAAACCGCACCTTCGCTGACTTCTTGTTCGGCACTATCACATACTGCTTTGATTGCTTGTTCTAGATCTTGGTTATTCGGGTCGTAGTGCATGCTGAGAATGACATGACGATAATGTTTTTGACTCAACTGCAGAAGCTGCTGCATGTCTGAGTAAAGCAGTACTGGTGAATCAAACGTGACACGATAGGCGTGACCATCTGTTTCACAGAACACGTTCATCTCTTTACCAATACTGGTCGCCAAAGACATCACGTGTTTTTCACGCAGTGGATCAATCGGTGGGTTGGTGACCTGTGCAAATTTCTGGCGGAAGTAATCAGTAACCAGACGCTCTTTTGAAGAGAGCACAGCCATCGGCGTATCATCGCCCATTGAGCCTACCGCTTCCTGTCCCATATCACCAAGCACACGCAGCACTTGGTCGGACTCTTCGTTGCTCATCGCAAACTGTTTTTGGTAGGTCTTGAGCGTGTCATCGTCAAAGCTGCGCTTACCGACTTGCTCATCGGGCAGATCGGAAAACGGTGTGAGTTTGTGAACGTTCTTTTCCATCCACTCTTTATAAGGATGGCGACCTTTAAGGTCATTGTCGATCTCGTTAGATTGCCACAATTTACCGCGGCGCGTATCTATGACGAGCAATTCACCTGGGCCGACACGCCCTTTCTCTGCGACTTCATCCGGTGCGTAGTTCCAGATACCGACTTCTGATGCGAGCGTGATTAGATTGTCTTTGGTAATCACATAACGCGCAGGACGCAGGCCGTTTCTATCTAGGTTACACGCAGCGTAACGACCATCAGAAAGTACGATACCTGCAGGGCCATCCCACGGTTCCATGTGCTTTGAGTTGAAGTCGTAGAATGCACGTAGATCTGGGTCCATATCTGGGTGGTTTTGCCAAGCGGGCGGCACAAGCATGCGCATCGCTCGGAACACATCCATACCACCGGCAAGGAACAGGTCGAGCATGTTATCTAAGCTTGAAGAGTCAGATCCTGTCTCATTCACAAAGGGCGCTGCGGTTTGCAAATCGGGCAGCAGTGGTGAAGAGAATTTATAGGCACGAGCCTTAGCCCACTGTCGGTTACCTTCTATGGTATTGATCTCACCATTGTGCGCCAAATAGCGGAATGGTTGAGCCAGTGGCCAGCGTGGTTGAGTATTGGTTGAGAAACGCTGGTGGAACAGACATATTGCAGATTCCATACGTAAGTCTGCAAGATCGAGGTAAAATCGCGGAAGATCGGCTGGCATACACAGACCTTTGTAGACCATTACTTGTGTCGAAAGGCTACAAATATAGAAATCTTTGTCTTCGGTGATCTGCTTTTCAATTCTGCGACGAGCAATATATAGGCGGCGTTCGATGTCACGCTCACGCCAGCCTGCAGGTGCTGAGATAAAGACTTGTTGAATGTTTGGAACAGAATCTTTTGCGATTGGCCCCAAAACGTCGGTGTTAGTCGGCACGACACGCCAACCTGCGACGGTGAGTGTCTCTTGAGCGAGCTCTTTATTGACGATGTCTTGCGCAGATTGCGCTTTGATTGGGTCTTGGCTGAAGAAAATCATGCCGACAGCGTATTGCTTGCCGAGGTTGAAGTTATTCTCTTCTGCGATAATTCTGAGGTAAGAGTCTGGCTTCTGTAGTAATAAGCCACAGCCATCTCCGGTTTTACCATCCGCGGCGATACCACCACGGTGTGTCATGCGATCTAGGGCTGAAATAGCAGTTCTTACCAACTTATGACTAGGTTGGCCTTCCATTTGCGCTATTAAACCAAATCCACAGTTGTCTTTTTCAAGACTAGGATCATATAGAGCCATTGCAATTCTCCCTTTTGCTTCTCTGTCATCCAGACAGTAAATGACTAACTATTCATATACTTGTTGTTTTTTATAAACTGATAGTTTGCTTTAGCCAGTTAAAACGTTATTGGTTGTGTTAACAAAACCGATTGATTTTATTTTCATCAGCTTTACAACGTATAGCTAATTGTGTTTAAGGTCAAGTTCATGGTTAATTATCATGCATAAACGCGATTAGCCACTTAATAATCTAAAATAGTCGATGGATATCAATGAGATATATAAGGTGAATGTTAACGAGATTTAACATATACAACAGGATGATTTTGAAAACGCCAAAGGCCAGATAGAAAAAAGGCTAGCATCGAGTGCTAGCCAAATATAAAAGTTAGGAAGGGTATTGATTTTCCTCTAGGCTAACGTCATTGACGTTAGCCCGAGAAATATTATGCGGAAAGCATGAGTGAATCAGCTTTCGCTTCTAAGTTTGAGTTACCCATTAAGAAGTCATCAATCGCAATTGCACATTCACGACCTTCATTAATACAACGTACAACTAGAGATTGACCAGTACGCATATCACCAGCAGCGAAAACGCCTTTCTGGTTCGTTGCAAAACCTTCAGAAGCGACGTTACCGCGCTCGTCCAGTTTAATGTCTAGTTGAGCAAGCACGCCGGTTGGCTCCGGGTGTAAGAAGCCCATTGCTAGGAATGCCATGTCACAAGGAATAACACGTTCAGAGTTCGCGACTTCATCAAAGCCTGGACGCTCACCTGGTTTCGCATCTTGCCAAACGATGTCAGCAATACGTAGACCCGTCACTTGACCTTGCTCGTTACCGATGAACTCTTTGGTTAAGATGTTCCAGTGACGTTCACAACCTTCTTCGTGAGAAGTGGTGGTTTTCATGATCATTGGGTATTGAGGCCAAGGCATGTTTGCAGGGCGCTTCTCTGGTGGGATCGGCATGATCTCAACCTGAGTAATGCTCGCTGCCTTATGACGGTTTGATGTGCCCACACAGTCAGAACCAGTATCACCACCACCGATAACCACAACGTGCTTATCTTTAGCGTGAATCTCTTCTGTTTTAAGATCTAGGTTGTTAGCACGGCGGTTGTTTTGACCAAGGAATTCCATGGCAAAGTGAACGCCTTTCAACTCACGACCAGGGATTGGCAAGTCGCGTGGAACCGTAGAACCACCCGTTAGCAATACCACATCAAACTCTTGGCGTAACTGTTGAGCATTAACATCAACACCGATGTGTTGGTTAACTTTAAACTCAACGCCAGCTTCAGCCATTAAGTTGATCTTACGATCAATCACGTCCATACCCAGTTTGAAATCTGGGATACCGAAGCGAAGTAGACCACCGACTTTCTCGTCACGTTCAAATACCGTTACCGAGTGACCAGCGCTGTTTAGCTGCTCAGCTGCGGCTAGGCCAGCAGGACCTGAACCGATAACTGCGACAGTTTTACCTGTGCGAGAGCGTGGTGTTTTAGGTTTTGCGTACCCTTCACGGTACGCAGTTTCGACAATCGTTTTCTCGATATTACAGATAGTGATTGGGTCTTGGTTGATACCAAGAACACAGGCACTTTCACAAGGAGCAGGACAAACACGACCGGTAAACTCAGGGAAGTTGTTGGTAGAGCTTAGGATGTTCCAAGCCTCTTCCCAGCTGTCACGGTAAACCGCATCATTGAATTCTGGGATGATGTTACCAATCGGACAACCGCTGTGACAGAAAGGTACGCCACAGTCCATACAACGAGATGCTTGAGTATTGATCTTGTCACCAAACTCTTCGTTAAGTACGAACTCTTTGTTGTCTTCGATACGAACCGATGGGTCGAGCTTCTTTGGAAGCTCGCGACCGTGTTCTAAAAATCCAGTAGGCTTACCCATTATACTGCCTCCACTTCTTCCGTTTGTGCCTGTTGTGCTTCAGCTTTACGCTTCTCAAGAACTGCTTTGTAGTCGCGTGGCATAACTTTAATCAGTGATGCAATACTTGCTTCAAAGTTGTCTAGGAAAGACTGAGCAACTTCACTTCCTGTGAATTCAACGTGCTTGGTTAGCATATCTAGTAGAAGATCTTTATCTTCTTGTTCAATTGGATCTAGGTCTACAAGTTCTGGGTTAAGCTTGGTTTCGAAGTCACCAGCTTTGTCCCAAACATAAGCGACACCGCCACTCATACCCGCAGCAAAGTTACGACCTGTTGAGCCAAGGATAACGGCAACACCGCCAGTCATGTATTCACAACCGTGGTCACCAACGCCCTCAACAACAACCTTCGCACCTGAGTTACGAACACAGAAACGTTCACCAGCCATACCGCGAATGAAAGATTCACCTGAGGTTGCACCGTAGAAACATACGTTACCAACCACGATGTTATCTTCAGCAACGATAGAAGATTTCGCATCTGGGTACAGTACCAAAGTACCGCCAGACAGACCTTTACCCCAGTAATCGTTCGCGTCGCCTTCTACTTCGAACTTAACGCCTTTCGCAAGGAACGCACCGAAAGATTGGCCAGCACTACCGTGGAACTTAACGTTCATTGGTTGTGGTAAACCTTGGTCTTTGTAAACCTTCGAGATTTCGTTCGACAGCATGGTACCAGCAGAGCGGTCTGTGTTGATGATAGGGAAGGTCGCATTCACGGTTTCACCTTTCTCAAGCGCTGGAATTGCCGCTTGAATCAACTTGCGGTCTAGAACGTCTTCTAGGTTGTGGTTTTGTTGTGTCTGGTTGTAGATACCATCTTCTTCACGAGCCTGCTCAATGTGCAGTACAGGTGTTAGATCTAGGTTCTTGTACTTCCAGTGGCCGATGTCGTCACGAACTTTAAGTTTGTGCGATTGACCTACCATCTCATCGATAGAGCGGAAGCCAAGTTCAGCCATTACTTCACGCAGACCTTCAGCCATGTATTGGAAGAAAGTCACTACGTCTTCTACGCGGCCGTCGAAACGCTCACGCAGAGTTTTGTTTTGTGTTGCGATACCAACAGGACAGGTATTCTTGTGACACTTACGCATCATGATACAGCCTTCAACAACCAATGCTGCTGTTGCTACGCCCCATTCTTCCGCGCCAAGTAACGTTGCTACTGCAAGGTCACGTGGTGTTTTCATCTGACCATCAGACTGAACAACGATACGGTTACGTAGGCCGTTTTTCAGTAGTGTTTGGTGCGTTTCTGCTAGACCTAGTTCCCAAGGCAGACCTGTGTGACGGATAGAAGACATCGGAGATGCACCCGTACCACCATCAAAACCTGCGATAAGTACCACGTCAGCTTTCGCTTTCGCTACACCCGATGCAATCGTACCTACGCCAGCTTCTGATACTAGCTTCACGTTGACACGACCGTTACGGTTCGCGTTTTTCAGATCGTAGATCAGCTGAGCCAAATCTTCGATTGAGTAGATATCGTGGTGTGGCGGTGGCGAGATAAGACCTACGCCCGGAGTCGAGTGACGCGTTGCGCCGATCCAGTCATCAACCTTATCACCAGGTAGTTGACCACCTTCGCCCGGTTTCGCACCTTGAGCCATCTTGATTTGTAGCTCATCAGCGTTAGATAGGTAGTAAGACGTTACACCAAAGCGACCAGAAGCCACCTGTTTGATTGCTGAACGTTCCCAGTCGCCGTTTTCTTTACGTTCGAAACGTGCTGGATCTTCACCACCTTCACCTGAGTTTGATTTCGCGCCAATGCGGTTCATCGCAACAGCCAGTGTTGAGTGAGCCTCATGCGAGATTGAACCAAAGCTCATTGCGCCGGTTGCGAAACGCTTAAGAATGTTCTCGATTGGTTCTACTTCTGCTAGAGGAATAGAGCCTGCAGGGTTCTTGATGAAGTCCAGTTGGCTACGTAGCGTTGCTGCGTTGTCGCCTTGGTCATCAACTGCTTTTGCGTACTTCTTGAACTGACCGTAATCTTTGTTACGCGTCGATTCTTGAAGTAGAGAAATCGTTTCTGGGTTGAATAAGTGTTTCTCACCACGTTGTTTCCACTGGTAAACACCACCAACATCAAGGATCTGAGCTGGAATTTCACGAGCTGGGTAACCAACACGGTGACGAACCAATACTTCTCGCGCGATATCGTCGATCGTTAGACCTTGGATACGAGAAACAGTACCTGTGAAGTATTTTTCAACCACTGATTTGCTAACACCAAGTGCTTCAAAGATTTGTGCACCGTGGTAAGACTGCAGCGTAGAGATCCCCATCTTAGAGAAGATCTTAAGTAGACCGCCGTTAACACCTTTACGGTAGTTATCGAATAACTCACGTGGGTGTACGTTTGGATCTAGCTTCTTAGTACGTTGCAGTTCAACAATCGTTTCAATAACTAGGTATGGGTTAACTGCGTTTGCACCATAACCGATAAGCGTTGCAAAGTGGTGTGTCTCACGAGCGTCGCCCGTTTCAACAACGATGTCACACTTAGCACGTAGACCTTTACGGATTAGGTGGTGGTGAACCGCGCCAACCGCCAGCATTGCTGGAATAGCGGCATGGTTAGAGTTAACCGCACGGTCTGTCAGTAGGATGATAGAGTAGCCATCAATCACTGCGTCTTCTGCGTATTGGCAGATACGCTTAAGTGCGCGCTCTAACTTACCTTGGTCGCCATTTGCTTGGAATACGATATCCAGCGTCTTCGCCTGAAGGTGCTCGTTATCGATTGCACGCAGTTTTTCTAACTCAGAGTTAGACAGTACTGGAGACTCAAGTTCTACTTTTTGACAGTGCTCAGGTGTTTCAGCAAGTAAGTTCTGGTCTTTACCTAGGTAAGTGTTCAGAGACATAACCATGCGCTCACGAATCGGGTCGATCGGCGGGTTAGTTACTTGTGCAAACAACTGTTTGAAGTAGTTTGAAAGGTGCTGCGATTGGTGAGAAAGAATCGCTAGCGGCCAGTCAGCACCCATTGCAGAAAGTGGCTCGTAGCCTGTTTTCGCAAGAGGTAGAATGATTTCGTTTACTTCTTCAGAACTCACGCCAAACGATTGTTGTTTGTGTAGTAGTTTCTCTGGAGAAGGTTGGCTAAATTCGTTGCTCGCATCCGGTAGCTTTTTCAGGCTCAGAAGGTTCTCTTCAACCCACTTTTCGTAAGGTTGTGCTTTAGCAATGCTGTCTTTCACTTCTTCATCAGAAATGATGCGGCCTTGCTCAAGGTCAGCAACGAAGATACGACCTGGTTGTAGACGACCACGGTACTCAACGTTTTCAGGTGCAATCTCAACAACACCAGACTCAGACGCCATTACTAGGAAGTCGTCTTTAGTTACTGTGTAGCGAGAAGGACGCAGACCGTTACGGTCAAGTGTTGCACCTACTTGAACACCATCGGTGAAACATACTGATGCTGGGCCATCCCATGGTTCCATTACGTTCGCGTGGTACTGGTAGAACGCACGACGAGTTGGATCCATGTTTTTGTTTTCTTGCCATGCTTCCGGGATCATCATCATCAACGCGTGTGGCAGAGTACGACCTGAAAGAACAAGTAGCTCAAGTGCCATATCGAAGTTTGATGAATCCGAACTACCTTCCTGACAGATAGGAAGCAGCATGTCGATTTCAGCTTGTGTAAACAGATCCGATTCTAGGATTGCTTCACGTGCTTTCATCCAGTTCAGGTTGCCGCGAACCGTATTGATTTCGCCATTGTGCGCGATGTAACGGAAAGGCTGAGCTAGACGCCAACGTGGGAATGTATTGGTAGAGAAGCGAGAGTGTACTAGTGCTAGAGCTGTCACCATGGTTGGGTTTTGCAGATCTAGGAAGTACTGAGGAACTTGTTCAGTTGTTAGCTGACCTTTGTACACCAATGTCTTGTAAGACATAGAGTTGATGTAGAAGTCATCACCGATATTTGAAACGCTTTCTAGGCATACACGAACCGTGTAGTTACGTAGAACATACAGTTTACGCTCAAGCTCTTCTGGTGTGATACCAGGGCCGCCAGAAATAAATACGTGTTCAAATTGAGGTTCAGTGCTTAGTGGGTCAGCACCAATCATTGAATTGTCCGTTGGAAGTTCACGGTAACCGATAACTTCTAACTCAAGGCGTTGTGCATTGCGTTCTAGAATGTCACGACACTGTGCACGTTTGTGTTCATCTTTAGGGAAAAGTACAACACCAACACCATATTTTTCAAAAGATGGCAGCTTAATTCCAAGCTTTACGGCTTCTTCTAGTAAGAATTCGTGCGGCTTCTGTAGCAGGATACCTGCACCATCACCAGAACACGGATCGCAGCCTTGGCCGCCACGGTGTTCCATACGTGCAAGCATATCGAGTGCTTGAGTTACTACATCATGAGATTTGCGATTCTTTAGATGCGCAACAAAACCGATACCACAAGCGTCATGCTCCAATTCAGGAGTATACAGACCCTGTGAGTTCTGCTCTTGATCTACCATAGATACATCCTTCCAGTTAAATCTAGGCGCAACTTATTTGTATAAAGTCAGCCTTGTCCTTTTATATTTATGGGTCTAAACCTGCCTATGCTGGCGGTTTGAATCCTTTCCGTATCTCGCAGAAAAAGTATTGCGAGAAAAACAATCCTTAGTGATACCTGTTTATTTTTAACCACAAACTAGTGGTTTATATAGGTGGGAGTTAGATATCACCGACTTATTAGCAAGTTTTCGTTGTAAGTAAATACTCAAAAATAGCCAATATGTGTAAGTATCCTACAATTTTGTCTAGGCGAATTGCAATGAAAGTTGACCCATGTAGACCATTTTTTTCGTTTTATTTTGAATTTAATGCCTAACAAATGTGCAACATTAGGCAAATAGAGCCGATTTTTTGCATGTTTATTGATATTTGTTAGGTTGCTCGCAAAAAGCCTTGAGTAAACTAATTGGTCGAATTTTGCAGGGATGTAATTTTTTTTCAAAAAAGACTGATATTCATTCTTATTTACTTGAGTGCTTTGAAAATATGCAATTACACGAGTTGGTCAATACTATCGGCCAAGACCTTCAACGCCGTTATGGCGAGAAGGTTCACAAGCTGACGCTTCATGGTGGTTTCAGCTGCCCAAACCGAGACGGGACAATTGGCCGTGGAGGTTGTACGTTTTGTAACGTGGCTTCCTTTGCCGATGAACAAACTCAAATTCAAAGTATTGCTGACCAGCTAAAAGATCGTGCGGGTGAGATTGCTCGTGCCAAGAAGTACCTGGCTTACTTTCAGGCGTACACCAGCACTTATGCTGAGGTGCAAGTGCTCAAGAATATGTATGAAGAGGCGCTAAAAGCACCCGGTGCAGAGATCGTCGGCCTTTGTGTTGGTACGCGACCAGACTGTGTGCCTGATGCGGTGTTGGATCTGTTAGCGGGCTACGTTAAACAAGGCTATGAGATTTGGCTCGAGCTTGGCCTGCAAACCGCCAATGATAAAACCCTCAAGCGAATTAACCGCGGCCACGATTTTGCGGTGTATGAAACGATCACCCAACGCGCACGCGCTTTAGGTATCAAGGTGTGTACTCATCTGATTGTTGGCCTACCAAAAGAAACCAAAGCGGATAACCTTGAAACCTTAGACAAGGTATTAGCCGTTGGCACCGATGGTATTAAGCTGCACGGCCTTCATATAGTAGAGGGCAGTACCATGGCTAAGGCGTGGAAGGCCGGAAAGCTAGAAGCCCCAAGCCTTGAAGAGTACATCGATATCGCGAGTGAGATCATTCAACGCACGCCTGCGGACGTGGTTTATCACCGTGTTTCTTCAGCGGCGAGACGCCCAACCTTACTTTCTCCTTTATGGTGTGAGAACCGCTGGTTAGCGATGACTGAAATAGGTCGTTCGTTGGATAAAACCGGTGCTCAGGGCATCAAAACGGGCTCTGCATTCGAGTACACGTTGCCTGTTTTAAACGCGGCCAATTAATAGAAATGGGTGACTGTAGGTAACAGCAGATAAAACCAATAAATAGTGGTAACATTTCCCTAGCAGATTTTATGGTATAGATTGAGAGTAAATGGAACTGGTAATGACTTGGTTGTGGGACAGGGCGTATGGCTACGGTATTTATATCGTTGTTGTATTGCTGATTGCTCTCATCTGCTGGCATCTCTATTCTCGTTATCAGTCGCATATCGAAACGCTTCTACTTGCTACCCCGTCGCCACTCTACTTTGTTGATGTTCGAAGTGGCGAAATACTCTATGCCAATCGCCAAGCCATGCAGTTGCTTGGTATCCGCCAAATCGGTGTTAATTTTCGCTTTCCTACTGTGGAAAGCGAGAACAGCTTTCGTCACTACTTAACCAACCACATCAACTCTCGAGCCTTCGAGCAGGTCTCCCTGTGGGCGCTTTCTGAATTTGAGTCGTTCAAGATCAACTTGATCGGTCGTAAGATCCATTTTAGAAATAAGCAGGCTTGGATGATTCACGCCTCACCTTATAAAAACACTAACGAAGAACTGTCCCAAGAAGTTCGAGAACTGAATGTTGCTCGTACCGCTTTGGATTCTTTGTCTGAGCTGATCTACGTGAAAGATCAGAAAGGTCAGTTAGTGACGAGTAATCGCTCGTTTAAAAAGTTTTGGCATGGTCGTGCTGAAGAGGGCACCCTGAGTGTTTCTGGTGGAGTATTAAAAGGTCGTGTAAGTGAACGCTCTTGGACTACAGATCAAGATGGAAAAAGCTGCTTGCTTGAAACCTACCAAAGTGTGCTGCTTTCCCAAGATGGAGAAACCATCGGCACGCTCTCTATTAGTCATGATGTGACCGATTGGCATGACATGCAGCAGAAACTGCGTGGCGAGATGGAGAAGCGAAAAGATACCGAAGTGGCACTTGCGCAGCGTGACACCATCTTGCAAAACCTCCTGGAGGCCAGCCCAGACTCGATTGGTATCTTTAATGAAAACATGGTTTATCAAGCGTGTAATAAACCATTTGTGGCTGCGCTGGGTATCTCTGAAGTCAGTGACTTGATCGGTAAACGTTTACAAGATGTGGTGCCACATAGCATCTATACGCGAATATCAGAAACCGATCATCAAGTGCTTCATCAAAGTAAATCACTGCGTTATATCGACAAAGTGGTCTCAAGTGATGGAACATTTACTTGGTATGATGTAGTCAAATCACCGTTTAGAGATCCAGCATCGAGCACTAATGGTGTGTTGATCATGGCGCGTGATATTACAGAGCGTTATCTAGCAGAACAAAAGCTTGAAGAAGCCAACCTTGAACTTGAACGCCTCAGCTTTATGGATAGCCTGACTAAAGTGTCTAACCGACGTCGTTTCGATGAACAGCTCTCTACACTGTGGCATTATCATGTGCGTGAGAAGCTGCCACTGACGATCATGCTATGTGATATCGACTTCTTTAAAGGCTACAACGACTTTTACGGACACCAACAAGGCGATGATGCTTTGATTCAGGTTTCTCAGGCATTTAAGCAGGTGTTGAATCGTTCATCTGATTGTGTGGCTCGTTATGGTGGTGAAGAGTTCGGCTTTATTCTGCCAAATACAACGACCGAAGGTGCTCAGCTGGTGGCGCAGCGTATTCATGATGAAGTCCTAAAATTGGAACTTGCGCATGAGAAGTCGACAGTCTCTGAATTCATCACGGTGAGTATTGGTATTATCTCTTACATTCCTACACCTGATGATGAAATGGAATCGGCTGTTGCCTTGGCTGATAGTGCGTTGTATCAAGCGAAATCAGACGGTCGCAACCGTTCAATGGTGCATCCATACTCAATTCGCTAACGCTATAAAATTGGCAATTTGATTATCCCCGGCTATTTTTGCTTAGTTAGTATTTGTATTGGTTAATTAACCTTCGAAATTACCGCTGAACACTTGCTGCGTGTGATGTAGCTAGCTTACCTCCCATCTTCAAACAGGGTAGAATGTTGCTAGTCTTATCGCATGGAGCGCTAAATGAAACCCATGAAAAATCTTGCCCAGTATTACGTGGATCTACTCGTAAAACTGGGGATTGTCCGCTTTTCTATCTTACTCGCCCTAGCGCTTGTTGCCCTCGCTGTTGTTGTGCAAGTCGGTATCACCCTTGCACTCAAAGGCAATGTTGATGACATCGACATTGTCCGTTCAGTTTTCTTCGGTTTAGTGATCACGCCTTGGGCGGTTTATTTTCTGTCAGTGGTCGTGGACCAGTTGGAAGAATCACGTCAAAGGTTAGCGAAATTGGTCTCTAAACTTGGCGACATGCGTGAGCGAGACCAAGAACTCAACAATAAAATGCAGCTCAATATCGAGAAGCTTAATCAAGAAATTGAAGAGCGTGAAAAAGCGGAAGAAGCGCGCGCAGAAGCAATGCAAGATCTCGAAAACGAGGTGTTCCAGCGCGAGCGTACTCAGCTTGAACTCGCAGAACGTACTGCACTGTTACGCTCGTTTATCGATGCCTCGCCTGACCTTATTTACTACCGTAATGAAGATGGTGTGTTCTCTGGTTGTAACCGTGCGGTTGAAGAGCTCACTGGTAAAACAGAAAAAGAGCTAGTTGGTTTAACTCCTTGGGATGTTTACAGTAAAGAGGTCGCTCAGCAAGTTGTTGAAACCGATAAGAAAGTATTTGCTGACAACCAAGCACTGACTTATGACCAATGGCTTGAATACCCAGATGGCCGCAAGAGTTACTTCGAACTGCGTAAAGTGCCTTTCTACAGCAAAGATGGTCGTCACTTGGGCTTGGTTGGTTTTGGCCGCGATATTACTGAACGTAAAGAGCATCAAGAGTCGTTAGAAAAAGCCAGCCGCGATAAGACCACCTTTATCTCAACTATTAGCCACGAGTTAAGAACGCCGCTCAACGGCATCATTGGCTTGAGCCGCATGCTGCTTGATAGCCAACTGACCACCGAACAGCGCAAGCAGATGCAAACCATCAAGGTGAGCGCGGTGACACTGGGTAATATCTTCAACGATATTATTGATATGGATAAGTTCGACCGCCGTAAGCTTGAACTCTTCCCTACGCCTATTAACTTTGAAGATTTCGTTGTCGAGATCGAAAGTATCTCTGCGTTGATGGCTGAGCAGAAAGGGTTAAGGTTCGATCTAGAAAGATTGTCTGATCTTCCAGCTGCTGTTGAGGTGGATGGTACTCGTCTTAGACAGGTACTGTGGAACCTTGTTAGTAACGCGATGAAGTTCACCAAAGATGGTGGAGTGGTGATGACAGTCAGCGCCGACATTGATGGTGACTTTGCCAACATTACGATGGAAGTGGAAGATACTGGTATTGGTATCCCTGAAAGTGAAATCGAGAAGATCTTCGCGATGTACTATCAGGTGAAATCGGGCACGGACAACTTGCACGCTGTCGGCACGGGTATTGGTCTCGCTGTCTCTCAACAGCTAATTAATATGATGGATGGCCACATTGAAGTCATCAGTGAAGAGGGCTTTGGCAGTACCTTTACGGTTTCGATTCGAGTTCCAGTGAATCACGATACTCAGGCTCTGATCAAAACGCCAAGAAAACAGTCGAATCTTAAGATCTTTATGGTCGAAGACATTGAACTCAATATCACAGTGGCTCGCTCTCTACTTGAAAGCCTTGGCCATGAAGTGACAGTCGTGATGACGGGTAAAGAGGCGCAAATTGCTTTCAATCCTGAAGACTATGATTTGGTGTTGTTGGATATCCAACTGCCAGATATGACGGGTTTCGATATTGCTCAATACTACCGCGAGAAATACAGCCAGCTACCGCCTTTGGTGGCGTTAACTGCGAACGTATTAAACAACAAGCAAGAGTACTTCCAGAAAGGCATGGACGAAGCGATCAGTAAACCTTTGTCGGTTCGAGCTATCCAAGATGTCATCAGTGAACTTATCGAAGATGCACCAGAGGTAATTGAGAAGGTAGCGGGCACCGATAAGGTTGAGAGCATTGATAAAGTCGACGCGAGTAAGCCTTTTCTTTCAGAAATTGATACCACTTTGCTTGATATTGATATGCTAGAGTCTTATGTTGATATTGTTGGATCGAAACCGGTTTTGGATAGCATCGCGATGTTCGAAGATATGATGCCGGAGTATATGGAAATATTGAACTCCAACATGGTCGCGAAAGATAAAGCCAGTATCGTTTCTGAGGCACATAAGATTAAAGGTGCTGCAGGTTCTATTGGTCTGAAACGCATCCAACAAGTTGCCCAGAAAGCTCAATCTCCAGATTTGCCTGCGTGGTGGGAGAACATTTCAGATTGGGTTGATGAGATAAATAACGAATACCAGAATGACATTGAAGTTTTAAAGAGTTGGTTAAATCAAAGGTAGAAGAATAATGAAAAAATTAGCATTCGCCGCATGTGTAGTGGCATTAGCGGGTTGTTCTGCGCCACAAGTAGAATGGCAGCAAGATAATCAAGTCGAAGTATCTGCAGCAACAGTTACCATGAAAAGCAACCTTTGGCACAACAAGATGCCAACGATTGGCGAGACTCAAGATAAGACCCTACATGGTGCTATCTACCTAGAGTCAGATTCACAACTGCCAGCAACGCTTGCGGTTGAGAGTGTTACGGTTAAACAGGGTGCAGACACCTTGTTGGTAACGGCTGACGATCTTGATTTAAGAACACACAGTGAAACTCAATGGGAAGTCGCGTTTGTATGGCAGCTAGAGATCGACAGCGACAAGCCTGTTGATGTAGCGGTGGAACTTAAAGATGGCGAAACCGTGAAGTGGTTAGTAGAGAAAGACGTTAAGGTGGATACGGTTTACTAAAACCTTATCCAATTAAGAACAATAAAAAAGGGAGAATGCGTTGGCATTCTCCCTTTTTAATAACTATTGATGACGCTTCTAGTGTTCAAAACACTTACTGGTGAGTAGTGCTAAATGGTAAGAGGCGCGAATCGAATTAGTCTTCTAGGTCACCACAAAAGCGGTAGCCTTCACCGTGAATCGTTGCGATGATTTCTGGCGTACCAGAAACAGATTCAAAGTGCTTACGAATACGACGGATTGTTACGTCTACAGTACGATCGTGTGGCTTAAGCTCACGGCCAGTCATCTTCTTAAGAAGGTCAGCACGTGTTTGGATCTTACCTGGGTTCTCACAGAAGTGAAGTAGAGCACGGAACTCTGAACGAGGTAGCTTGTAGCCTTCGCCATCTGGGCTAACCAGAGAACGACTGTTGATATCTAGTACCCAACCGTTGAACTCATACTTCTCAACGCTACGCTTCTCTTCTTGAACAGAGCTTGTGCTCATTGAACGGTTCAGAAGGTTGCGTGCACGGATAGTCAGTTCACGAGGGTTGAAAGGCTTAGTGATGTAGTCATCAGCGCCGATCTCTAGGCCAAGGATCTTATCAACTTCATTATCACGACCAGTTAAGAACATAAGCGCTACGTTTGCTTGCTCACGTAGTTCACGCGCAAGTAGTAGGCCATTCTTACCTGGAAGGTTGATGTCCATAATTACAAGGTTAACTTGGTTGTCAGATAGCACTTGGTGCATCTCTTCACCGTCGCTAGCCTCAAAAACAGCATATCCCTCTGCTTCAAAAATACTCTTTAGAGTGTTACGAGTTACTTGCTCATCTTCAACGATAAGAATCTGCGGGGTTTGCATTTGGCGGTACCTAAATTTGTGACGAAACTGTGCTAATAGAATAAATTCTAGGCAAAAACATAACATACAGGTAATGTATTTTTGATGATAACTTAAAGTTTTCAAAAAAACACTTACTTCCAGCTATCTGCCTTCCTTGAAGTATTGCCCAATAACGTAGATCCAGTACGCCTTTCAATCATTCTTTTAGTGATTGGAGTGGATTCTATAATGTTAACAGCATGCTAACAACGCGAGAATGTTAATTCCATTCACTTTGTTGATTTACATCAATTGCTGTATCGCAACAAACTTTAATAGTATGGCTACAACTTAACCAATGTTATGGTGACTATTTAGCACCAAAACAAGAATGATTATTCGAGATGCTTCGCACATCTTGCCTGCTAAAGACCGGATTATGAACCAAGGAAGCTGAAAGCTGTCCTAAGAGTCTAGTAGATAAATATGCTCAATCAACTTTTATTGAGTAATAAATTGAGCATAGAACAATGAAAACAAAGGATTAATTTTAATAACATATAAAAGCATAGAGGCTAGCCTGACATAACCGGTAACGCCTTACTCACGGAGGATATATGCACGATATAACACCCGACTTGTGTGATGAGTTTGAAAGCGAAGTCACCCTACTGAACATGCCATTGCAGAACTTCGGCCAACGTGGTGCGTTCTTTGGAAAAATTGTAACAGTTCGTTGTTATCACGATAATTCCAAGGTTCGCGAGGTTTTAGAGACCGACGGCTGTGGCAAAGTGCTTGTCGTTGACGGAAATGGCTCATGCCAGAAGGCGCTGCTTGGCGATCAACTCGCTATTCTCGCGATAGAAAACGGTTGGGAAGGCGTGATTGTAAACGGTGCGGTGCGTGATGTAGGCATGATGTCGCAAATGGACCTTGGCGTTCAGGCGTTAGGTGCATCGCCATTCAAAACAGAGAAACGCGGTGTCGGCCAAGTGAATGTGACACTCTCTATACATAATCAACTGATTCAGCCTGGTGACTACATTTATGCCGATTGGAATGGCGTGTTAATTTCATCTGAGCTGTTAATTGAATCGTAACTGACTCAAATTGAATGCCGTTGATAGATTAGAACGGGGAATGGTTTGTGATGCACTAAAAGTTTGGATCTCAATCCGCACTAATCTGTTAATAAAGAACAAGCTAAAGAGACTAAAAGCGAAACCCTAGTCCCACCTCAACACCTTGCTGCCACTCTTCATAATCAAGGGTGGCATGCAAATCTAGGTTATCTGTTAGTTGCACTCGGCTGGAAACCTCTGCGGCTACCGATTTCTCATTGTCTTCGGTCTCGTCTTTATAGGTGTGTAGAAAACTGTTAAAAGAGACTCTTTCTGAGAACTGATAACTGACACCACTCAAGAATCCACTTTCCTGTTTCAGTGCCGCACTATTGATACGTGTACCGACGTAAAGATCTACATCTGAAAACAAGCTATAAGAGTAGCCACTGTCTATCTTCCAAGTATCGAAGCTTTCACTCGACGCGTTTTGTGTGGAGATAAAGAATTTATGAGAAGAACTATCGATCTGGCTGGGTAGTAGAGGCAAGCTATTCGCTGAACAAACAACAGGCATAGCAAAAGCCAAAAGAATAAGTAATCTCTTCATTTCCCACTCCTGATGTCATTATTATTGTTCTTCGAACGTTATCGTTCAATTAAAGCACAGAACTTGTACGTTCGCTGCACAATCGATATAGCATTTTGTTATGACTATGTATGCGATTGATCACTCTTGCCTGTTCAATGAGTAAATCCAGTATCTTAAGTGAAGGTTTATACAGGGTGTTTTATCCCTTAAATGACGGTTTGCTCTGAAAAACGGTGCGAATGTAAAAAAAACGCAACTTTTCATTGACGTCCAGTGGTAAAAATTGATACACGTAGAGTAAAGCACAAGCAGAGAATTTGATATGCAGCACGTAAGCCACCTAGTAATGACCACAACCATTATTATTACCGACATTAACATTGTTGGGGCAGGCTGCTAAGTAACGGATTTTAAAAAAAAGGCCTGTATCCAACAAGATACAGGCCTTTTTTTGTACCATTTTTATGACTTATGGAGAAAGGGATGCGCGTTTTAAAGTTTGGAGGTTCATCATTAGCTGATGCAGATCGTTTTTTACGAGCGGCTGATATCATCGCTAATAATGCCCAGCAAGAAGAGCTAGCCGTTGTACTATCGGCTCCAGGAAAAACAACCAATAAGTTGGTCGCTGTTATTGAAGCTGCACTGAAAAATGGTGAAGCTGACGCACAGATTACAGAGATCGAATCTTCATTTAACACACTGTTTGCAGAGATCAAAGCGGTCGTGCCTTCTATCGATGGTGCCGCGTTTCAAGAGCAGGTGGATACCTCTCTTGCTCAGCTAAAGCAGTTCGTGAATGGCATCAACCTACTTGGTATGTGCCCGAACCACGTTAATGCTCGCATCATCAGTAAAGGTGAGCGAATCTCTATCCAGTTAATGAAAGCGGTACTGGAAGCGAAAGGCCAACCAGCAAGCCTGATTGACCCTGTCCAATACCTATACGCTAAAGGCGATCACCTTGAAGCTATGGTCGATGTGGATGTCTCTACTCAGAACTTCCAACAATCTCCACTTCCTAAAGGTCACGTTAACATCATGCCTGGCTTTACTGCGGGTAATGAAAAAGGTGAGCTAGTCACACTAGGTCGTAATGGTTCTGACTACTCAGCGGCTGTGTTAGCGGCGTGTCTACGTGCTGATTGCTGTGAAATCTGGACTGATGTCGATGGCGTTTACAACTGTGACCCACGCTTAGTTGATGATGCTCGTCTGCTCAAGTCTCTTAGCTACCAAGAGGCGATGGAGCTTTCTTACTTTGGTGCTTCGGTTCTACACCCGAAAACCATTGCTCCTATTGCGCAATTCCACATTCCTTGTCTGATCAAAAACAGCTTCAACCCACAAGGCGCAGGTACTTTGATTGGCCAAGACACTGGCGAAGATAACCTAGCAATCAAAGGTATTACGACGCTAAGTGACCTAACCATGGTTAACGTATCAGGCCCAGGCATGAAGGGCATGGTAGGTATGGCGAGTCGTGTATTCGGCGCGATGTCTTCTGCTGGCGTTTCTATTGTCCTTATTACTCAATCTTCTTCTGAGTACAGCATCAGCTTCTGTATTGAATCGGCTGATAAGGTGAAAGCGAAACAAGTGTTGTCAGACGCGTTTGAACTTGAACTTAAAGATGGCCTGTTAGAGCCGGTTGAGTTCATGGATGACGTTGCGATTGTAACGCTGGTGGGTGACGGTATGCGCACTTCACGTGGCGTAGCATCTCAGTTCTTCTCTTCTTTAGCTGAAGTGAACGTCAACATTGTTGCTATTGCTCAAGGTTCTTCAGAGCGCGCTATTTCAGCGGTTATCCCTGAAGACAAAATCTCTGAAGCAATCAAAGCGTGTCACGAGAACCTATTTAACTCTAAGCACTTCCTAGATGTATTCGTTGTGGGTGTCGGCGGTGTTGGTGGCGAGCTTGTTGACCAGATCCAACGTCAGCAAGGCAAACTGGCTGAAAAAGGCATCGTGATTCGCGTATGTGGTTTAGCAAACAGTAAAGGTTTGTTGCTAGACAGCGATGGTCTACCGTTAGAGCAGTGGCGTGACCGCATGTCGAGTGCGACTGAAGAGTTCAGCCTAGCGCGTTTAGCGGCTTTGGTTCAACGTAACCACATCATCAACCCAGTATTGGTTGATTGTACGTCTAGCGAAGGTATTGCGGCGCAGTACGCTGATTTCCTAGCGGCTGGTTTCCACGTAGTAACACCAAACAAGAAAGCAAACACAGCAAGCATGGCTTACTACCATCAGCTTCGTGAAGTTGCACGCAACTCACGTCGTAAGCTGATGTACGAGACAACAGTAGGTGCAGGTCTACCGGTCATCGAAAACCTACAGAACCTTATCTCTGCAGGTGATGAACTTGAGAAGTTCAACGGCATTCTTTCAGGTTCACTGTCTTACATCTTCGGCAAGCTTGATGAAGGTATGACACTGAGCCAGGCAACCAATATTGCAAAAGATAACGGCTTCACTGAACCGGATCCTCGAGATGATCTATCTGGTATGGATGTGGCGCGTAAGTTGCTTATTCTTGCTCGTGAAGCAGGCATGGCGCTTGAACTTGAAGATGTTGAAGTAGACCAAGCTCTGCCACCGGGTTTTGATGATTCAGGTACGGTTGAAGAGTTCATGGCTCGCCTACCAGAAGCGGATGCTTACTTCAAAGAGCAGTCAGCTATCGCAGCAGAAGAAGGTAAAGTACTTCGTTATGTGGGTGAAATCGCTGAAGGTAAGTGTAAGGTTCGTATCGCTGCTGTTGATGGCGACGACCCAATGTTCAAGATTAAAGATGGCGAGAACGCATTAGCATTCTACAGCCGTTACTACCAACCAATCCCTCTAGTACTGCGTGGCTACGGCGCGGGTACTGAAGTAACAGCTGCTGGCGTATTCTCTGATGTGATGCGTACTCTTGGTTGGAAATTAGGAGTTTAAGAATGAGTTCAAGTGATATGGATGTTGTCGTTTATGCTCCTGCATCAATCGGTAATGTCAGTGTAGGGTTTGATGTGCTGGGGGCCGCTGTGTCTCCAGTGGATGGCACGCTGCTAGGTGACCGAGTTATGGTTAAAGCCGGTGATGAACCATTCTCACTTAAAACTGCAGGCAGCTTTGTTTCTAAGCTGCCAACTGAAGCAAAAGAAAACATCGTTTACGACTGCTGGGTGGTGTTCTCGAGAGAGCTTGATAAAAAAGGCGTTACGCTAAAGCCTTTAGAAATGACACTAGAAAAGAACATGCCTATCGGTTCAGGTTTGGGTTCTAGTGCATGTTCAATCGTCGCGGCACTGGATGCGCTAAACCGTTTTCACGGTCAGCCCCTGAATGAAACTGAACTGCTTGCTCTGATGGGTGAAATGGAAGGCAAGATTTCAGGTGGTATCCACTACGATAACGTTGCGCCATGTTACCTTGGTGGTGTGCAGCTCATGCTTGAAGAGCTAGGCATCATCAGCCAAGAAGTACCGTGTTTTGACGACTGGTACTGGGTAATGGCTTATCCGGGTATTAAGGTTTCAACGGCTGAAGCGAGAGAGATCCTACCATCTCAATATCGTCGTCAGGATATTATTGCTCATGGTCGTCACTTAGCGGGCTTTATCCACGCGTGTCATTCAGGTCAACCTGAACTGGCGGCGAAGATGATCAAAGACGTGATCGCTGAACCATATCGTGAGAAACTGCTTCCAGGGTTTGCTGATGCTCGTAAATACGCGCTGTCAGCTGGGGCACTGGCTACTGGTATTTCTGGTAGTGGTCCAACTCTATTTAGCATTTGCAAAGAACAAGATGTCGCCGAGCGTGTTGCACGCTGGTTAGAACAAAATTACGTACAAAATGAAGAAGGATTCGTTCACGTTTGTCGCCTAGATAAGCAGGGTTCGATCGTTACAGGAAGTGAGTTATGAAACTGTACAACATCAAAGAAAATGATGAACAAGTCTCTTTTGGCCAAGCCGTTCGTCAAGGCTTAGGCCGTAATCAAGGTCTATTTTTCCCATCTGAACTGCCAAAGTTTGATGATATCGATGCGCTGCTAGCAGAGGACTTTGTCCCTCGTAGCTCAAAGATTCTGTCGGCATTGATTGGTGATGAATTACCAAAAGAACAGATCGACCAAATGGTGGATGCAGCGTTCCAATTCCCTGCACCAATCAACCAAGTAAAAGACGGCGTTTACGCGCTTGAGCTTTTCCACGGTCCAACACTGGCGTTTAAAGATTTCGGTGGCCGCTTTATGGCTCAATCTTTAGCAGCTGTTTCTGATGGTGGTCAAATCACTATCTTAACGGCAACATCAGGTGATACTGGTGCGGCGGTTGCGCATGCTTTCTACGGCATGGAAGACATCAATGTTGTGATTCTTTACCCGAAAGGCAAGATCAGCCCACTGCAAGAGAAGCTGTTCTGTACGCTTGGCAAGAACATCCACACTGTGGCGATTGATGGTGACTTTGATGCGTGTCAGGCTCTAGTTAAAGACTCATTTGATGACGCTGAACTGCGTAAAGAGATCGGTCTTAATTCGGCAAACTCGATCAACATCAGCCGTTTAATGGCTCAGATCTGTTACTACTTTGAGGCGGCTTCTCAGCTGACTAAAGAGCAACGTGAAAACCTCGTTATCTCTGTACCAAGTGGTAACTTTGGTAACCTAACGGCTGGTCTATTGGCTAAAGCGCTAGGTCTACCTGTTAAGCGTTTTATCGCAGCAACTAACGAAAATGACACTGTTCCTCGTTACCTAGAAACAGGTCAATGGGATCCAAAACCGACTGTTGCGACAACATCGAACGCGATGGACGTAAGCCAACCAAACAACTGGCCTCGTATCGAAGAGCTTTGCCAACTGAAAGGTTGGGGCTTAGATACACTAGGCAAAGGTAAAGTATCTGACGAGCAGAGCGCTGAGTCAGTTCGCGACCTAAAAGCACAAGGTTACCTATGTGAACCACATGGTGCGATTGCTTACCGTCTACTGGAAGAGCAACTGCAAGAGAACGAAACTGGCTTGTTCCTGTGTACAGCACACCCAGCGAAATTCAAAGAAGTGGTTGATGACATCCTAGGTTCTGATATCGAACTGCCTGGCCCGCTAGCAAAACACGCGGCGATGGAATTGTTGTCTGAAGATCTTGATAACGATTTTGAAGCGCTAAAAGCTGTGCTTCGTCGAGTTCAACCGTAACGTCCATTTGTTTTTCGAACAAATAAAAACGGCGCTCAATGAGCGCCGTTTTTGTATTCTAATTTAAGCTCTAAAAATTATAGAGACTCAGTGAACGTACGTGCGATAACGTCACGTTGCTGTTCAGTTGTTAGAGAGTTGAAACGTACAGCGTAACCCGATACACGGATAGTTAGCTGTGGGTAGTTCTCTGGGTGAGCAACTGCGTCTTCTAGCGTTTCACGCTTAAGAACGTTAACGTTTAGGTGTTGACCACCTTCGATGCGTGGTGCTGCTTCGATTGCAACTTCACGGCTTTCGTACTCGCCTAGGTCTGCAGCTGAGATAACTTGGTCAGCTTCGAAACCTGCAGTAGCAACAACACAACGAGCTTCATTCTTCTCGCTATCTAGTAGCCAGATTGAGTTTAGTAGGTCATCGTTTGCTGCTTTAGTAATTTGAATACCTTGGATCATAACTATCTCCTAGTCCACTGAATGTGGTTTGATTATGGTGTTAACTTTCGATTTTTATTGAGCCGGGTAATATATACCTAATATTAGTAAGGTTAACATTGATTTAAGTCAAAAAACAACCAAAAACCATATTTTTACAAAGGTGATTATATTGAGGTAAATCAATAAAACCTTTGAAAACAAAGTAATTACAAAATATTTTAAAGTATAAAAAATATTTAACAGTCATATTTGTTGTAAGTTTACTACATTTGTTGTGTTTTTATTGAACTACAACCGATACGACCCTTTATTTATTAAGCATTCTGAAAGTGTAAAGTGATTTAATGACAAACAATAATTCATCCTCAAAACCGGAAACAAATATTAAGTTTATTGGCGCTCATGTCTCGGCTGCTGGTGGAGTTGATCAGGCGCCTATGCGTGCACGTGAAATTGGCGCCAATGCGTTTGCACTGTTTACCAAGAACCAGAGACAGTGGGCGGCAAAACCGCTAGAAGCGAAAACCATTAGTGCCTTTAAAGCTAATTGCAAAATGTTGGGCTTCGGTGCTGAGCACATTCTTCCTCATGACTCCTACCTTATTAACCTAGGAGCACCAGAAGAAGAGAAGCTAGAGAAATCACGCGCGGCTTTTATTGATGAAATGGAGCGTTGTAATCAACTTGGATTAACGCTTTTGAATTTTCATCCTGGGAGTCATTTAAAGAAAATCTCAGAAAGCGAATGTTTGGCGAAGATCGCTGAATCGATCAACCTAGCTCATCAAGCGGTACCTGACGTAATCGCAGTGATCGAGAATACGTCTGGGCAGGGCACTAATCTGGGTTGGAAGTTTGAACATCTAGCAGAGATCATCGAACAGGTAGAAGATAAGTCACGTGTTGGTGTGTGCTTAGACACCTGCCATACGTTTACTGCTGGCTATGACTTACGTACAAAAGAGGCTTGTGAGCATACTTTTGCTGAGTTCGACCGCATCGTGGGTATGCACTATCTAAGAGCAATGCACATCAATGATTCAAAAGCTGAGTTCGCGAGCCGAGTCGATCGACACCATTCTTTAGGAAAAGGCGAAATTGGCTGGGATTGTTTTGAGTATATTGCCTCTGATTCTCGCTTTAATGGTATCCCTCTTATCTTGGAAACCATTGATTCGACGATCTGGAAAGAGGAAATTCAACAACTTAGAATGTTTCATCGCTCAGCAACGCTAGCGAGCGAACAAGCGTAATAATAGAGGGGGAAATTTATTTCCGTCTATTTCTAAAAATTGGCACCTTTCTTTCATAGTATTAAAGTGAATATGTAGTTCACGATGTCTTAGAGGAGGTGCCTTTATGTATTCAATCACCCAAACTTCAACTATTGCTGTCGCACGCCGTTTACCTACACCAAACCGTCACGTGCATAACCACGGCCACCATCGTACACAGCAGAAAAGTGGTTAATCGAGATAAGCACAACTTGAACTGATTATTATGATTCATCAACAAGTGAACCCTACACATCATGTTTATTGATAGCTGTATGAGGTATAACTAGAGCCTTATTTAGGACAGTTAGCCGATACAGCTATTTTTTTGTCTGGCGAAAGCCGCTAGAAACCTTGATGATTGGGAAGTAAAACGATGACCGCACCAAAGACTTGGGAATCCATTATTAATGATGAACGTGATAAAGAGTACTTTCAGAGTGTCCTCGCGTTTGTTGAACAGCAACGTAATAGTGGCAAAACCGTCTACCCGCCACAAGAACAGGTGTTCAGTGCCTTTGATATGACGCCTTTCGAATCCGTGCGAGTGGTTATCTTAGGGCAAGATCCTTATCACGGTGCTAACCAAGCTCACGGCTTAGCATTCTCAGTGCTTCCTGGTGTGAAAATCCCACCTTCTCTACGCAATATGTACAAAGAGCTTGCACAAGATATAGAGGGCTTTGAGATTCCTAGTCATGGTTATCTCGATTCTTGGGCATCGCAAGGGGTGTTGATGTTGAACACAGTCCTTACAGTCGAAGAGGCAAAAGCACACTCACATGCTAAGTGTGGCTGGGAAACCTTTACCGATGCCATTATTGCTGAGCTCAATCAGCGCTCTGAACCGATCATCTTTTTGTTGTGGGGCGCACACGCCCAGAAGAAAGGTCAAGCGATTGATGACGACAAGCATCATGTGTTGGTTGCACCTCACCCATCGCCATTATCGGCACGCCGTGGATTCTTCGGTTGTCAGCATTTCTCTACAACCAACAAGCTGCTTTCTTCTATGGATCAACAACCTATTGACTGGCGTTTACCAACAGAAGTGTAGGTTGGTGGTTTTCTGAGCAGGGTCAAATCATAAATCAGCATATTCGTATACACTTGTAAATAGTAGGTGTAATGGAGTGCAATACTATGATGATTGAAAGGATAAGACGAGAGCATGGCTATATGGCTCGTTTACTCGCGATACTCAACAGTAAGTTAGAGTTTCTGAAACAGGAGCGAGAAATAAACTATAGCCTGATCGCAGAGGTGGTTCATTACCTTATGAACCATTCAGACAAAGTGCATCACCCTAAAGAAGACGTCATTTATCGCTACTATCTTAAGCAATATGGCAGCGAGCAAGCGATTGAAGACTTGGAGTTAGAGCATCAATTGCTTTCTGAGAAAACGGCGGACTTTTTAGGTTTGGTCGATATGATCCTTCAAGATGCGGTGGTTCCTCAGCAAGTCTTTATTGAGCAGCTTGAAGCGTTTGTTAAGGCTCAGCGAAAGCACATGGAATATGAAGAGAAGCATGTGCTACCCATGATTGTTGAGGCGTTCACGGTGAAAGATTGGCAAGAAGTGGAGTCTCAATGGCTTCAACCGGAAGATGACCCTGTTTTTGGAGAGACCATCGCCGATCAATATCGCCAACTCGCGGCTCGGGTTCGACAAAATGAACAAGAGTGTGTTTAGCCCGTTGTAATGTTGAGGTGCACCTATTTTAGGTGTCCTCTATATTAGAGGGTTGGTTTCCAAATGGCGCTTTGAGCGGATTAACTACCTCAAAAAATAAAAAAGGCACCTATATAGGTGCCTTTTGCTATCTGATTTCTTATCGTGCTGATTAAAGTTTTATATCGTCAAGGCTAAAATCAAGACCTAGGTTCATCTCTCTCAGCTCTTTCTCAAGCTTCCTACGATCGTTGATGGCTTCGATTTCACGCCACTTACGCTTGAGTGGTTTCGAGCGTGATTTTTGAGTTACACGAGGCATTTCTAGTTCTGATACTTCATCGAATTGAAAGCTATCCATAAGCCATATCTCCTTCCGTGGGACTAGTTCTTACGAACCAATAAATATCATATTTAGGTTCACAATAACTTTGATTTGTTTCTCATTTGTTTCAAATCCATGAAGCTTTTGTTCTATTTTCTTATGCATGCTCACACATTGTGAGAATTATTATGTATAAAAAACAGGCAAACAAACCTAAGTAAACGATTAAATTGGGGGTTATTGAATGTTAATTCATTGTACGAATGGAATAGCGTTTTGACTACAATGCATTGAAGTGCACATGGTACCGTGCGGTATAGGGATCTCATTGGCCTAGAAAAAAACGAAGATCTTCACTATACCTTGTAAAACCTAGGCTGACGTCATTTTTATAGGATGGTGTTCTTGTTGGGGTAGTGCCGTGGCTGTTGTTGATATTATGTCCCGATAATGTGACTTTTATTGGGCTGCATTGTTGAAAGTTGTGTTAACAAAAGGTGTGTTATTAGTGAAATGTCATTTTAATATAAGTGTATTTGCATATTGATTTTTAGGCCGTCTCGCTGCATTATCCGCCCGTCAAAAAATACACTGATACGTAAAATGGATGCATGAAGCGACATTTACAGTCTCAATCGCCGCAAGAATATAACAAGAGTGCCGACACAACATTGACAGAGGCATAGGCGATTAAGAGGAAGGCTAGGAAGCATGATCGGTGCTTAAACTCAATTACGAGGTTCACGTGACAGACTTAATCAATTTGATGAACGATCTCCTTTGGGGATCTATCTTAGTTTACTTACTGGTTGGTGTGGGTATCTACTTCACTGTACGACTAGGCTTCATTCAATTCCGCCATTTCGGCCACATGTTCTCTGTTCTTAGAAACAGCCGTAAAGCAGACAGTGCTGGTATCTCTTCTTTCCAAGCTCTTTGTACTAGTCTCGCTGCTCGTGTAGGTACGGGTAACATGGCAGGTGTTGCTGTAGCACTAACCGCCGGTGGCCCTGGTGCTATCTTCTGGATGTGGCTAATCGCAATGCTAGGTATGGCAACATCGTTTGCAGAAAGCACACTGGCACAGCTATACAAAACGCGTGATAACGACGGTAACTACCGCGGCGGCCCTGCATACTACATGGAGAAAGGCCTAGGCATGCGTTGGATGGGGGTTCTATTCTCTATCTTCCTCATCATTGCATTTGGTCTTGTATTCAACGCGGTTCAAGCGAACGCGATTGCAAGCGCAATGAATACGGCATTCGACCTTGAGCGTAGCTACGTTGGTGTTGGTATCGTAATCATCTCTGCGTTCGTTATCTTCGGTGGTATCCGTAAGATTGCACGCACAGCAGAAATCATCGTTCCAATCATGGCATTGGCTTACCTAGCGATCGCTATGTACGTGATGTTCGCGAACATCGAGAAAGTGCCTGAAGTACTGGCTCTTATCTTCAAGAGTGCATTCGGTCTGCAAGAAGCAGCAGCGGGTGGCCTAGGTTACGCAATCGCACAAGCGATGATTAACGGCATCAAACGTGGTTTGTTCTCGAACGAAGCGGGTATGGGTTCTGCGCCAAACGCAGCAGCTTCTGCTACGCCTTACCCACCGCACCCAGCATCACAAGGTTACGTGCAAATGCTAGGCGTGTTCATGGATACCATTGTTATCTGTTCAGCAACAGTCGCAATCATCCTGATGTCTGGTGAGTATGTACCACACGGTGAAGTAACGGGTATCGAACTAACGCAACGTGCACTAACAGCACAAGTGGGCGAATGGGGCGGCATTTTTGTAGCGGTAGCGATTTTCTTCTTCGCTTTCACTTCAATCATTGCAAACTACTCGTACGCTGAAACGAACCTTATCTTCCTTGAGCACAACAACAAGAAGGGCCTAGTGCTGTTCCGTATCGTTGTTCTGGGTATGGTTATGTTCGGTTCTCTAGCGACGTTACCAACGGTATGGGCACTGGCTGACGTATCGATGGGCCTAATGGCGATTGTTAACTTGGTGGCGATTATCCTGCTATCAGGTATCGTGATTAAGCTAGCGAAAGACTACAACCGCCAACTAGACGCGGGTAAAGTACCAACATTCGATTCGAATGACTTCCCAGAGCTTAAGTCTCAGCTGGAAGACGGTATTTGGGACAACAACAAGAAGTAATCTTGTTGGAGCGATAAACGGCTCATCCTAAAGTGATTAGAAAGGCTAAGGTTTCGACCTTAGCCTTTTTGTTTGCCTGTCATTTGTCTCATTCTGTCTATCGAAGCTCATTCTCCCTATCGAAGTAATAGGAACAGTCATAAAGACAAGTTGATGTTTTTTCTATACTCTAGCAGCATCCAGTTAGATAACCGATTAGGGTAAAGTTATGTTAGTTGTCGTTTCTCCAGCCAAAACACTTGATTACGAATCACCATTAGCGACGGAACGCTTTAGTCAGCCTGAGTTTGTTGAACACTCTGCTGAGCTGATTGAAGAGTGCCGCAAACTGACGCCAGTAGATATTTCTGCACTGATGAAAGTCAGCGATAAAATCGCAGGGTTGAACGTAGCGCGCTTTGAGCAGTGGAGCGAGACCTTTACCCAAGACAACGCACGCCAAGCAATCCTAGCCTTTAAAGGCGATGTATACACTGGCCTAGACGCTGAAACGCTATCGGATGAAGATTTTGACTACGCACAAGACCACCTGCGCATGCTTTCTGGGTTATATGGCTTGCTTAAGCCATTAGATTTGATGCAGCCATACCGCCTAGAGATGGGTACACGCTTAGCCAATGCTCGTGGTACTAACTTGTACCAGTTCTGGGGCAACATCATCACAGACAAGCTCAATGAAGCGTTGAATGCTCAAGGCGACAATGTGTTGATCAATCTAGCGTCGAACGAATACTTTAAAGCCGTGAAGCCGAAGAACTTGGATGGCCAAGTGATTACCCCTGTATTCAAAGACTGCAAGAACGGTCAGTACAAGGTGATCAGTTTCTACGCGAAGAAAGCGCGTGGCATGATGGCTCGCTACATCATCGAGAACAAGATCGACTCGGTTGAGGCGCTGACCCAGTTTGATACGGCGGGCTACTACTTCGTTGAAGAAGAGTCGAACGCGAAAGAGCTTGTCTTTAAGCGCGAAGAGCAAAACTAGTAGTCCTTGGCTAACGAGTAGCTCTCGGTTTTAGCCTGTAGTTAATATTAGAGACCGAGACAGGCCAGATAGAGAAAAGCCCCATGCAGCGAACTGCATGGGGCTTTTTTATTGAATCGTTGAAGCTGGTAGATTACTTCTTCTTTGCTGCTTTCTTTTTCTTCGCGATTTTTTTCTTCTTCGCGATTTTTTGTTTCTCTACCGCTTTCTTATCTTCTTTCTTCGGCTTCTTCTTCTTAGTCACGGCCGCTTTCTTATGCGTAGGGCGCATGCCTTCAATAAAGCGTTCTTTGATTGGTTCGTCTGTGTAACGAGCCACACGCTCAATCATTAGTTGATCGTGCGCTTCAATGATAGAAACCGCGTTACCTTTTTTACCAGCACGAGCAGTACGGCCAATACGGTGTAGGTATACGTCAGCAGTACGTGGCATGTCGTAGTTGATTACGTGGCTTACGTCTGGAAGGTCGATACCACGAGCAGCAACGTCAGTCGCTAGTAGTACGTTTACAGAGCCGTCACGGAAACGAGCAATCGCGTTGTTACGACGATCTTGAGGCATTTCACCTTGGATCCACGCACATGGAATTTGCGCGCTTTCAAGTTGAGCTCGTAGATCACCTAGACGATCACGCGTCTTCAAGAATACGATGCTGCGCTCAGCTTGCTCTGTGATGACGTGCTTTAGGATGTTCAGCTTGTGCTCTGCTGTGTCTGCACGGTGGTACCACTGAGTGATCTTCTTACGCTCACGAAGTGATGATTTCGCATCGATCTCCGCTGGGTTTTTCAGTAGATCTTCAGTGAAGCCTTCAATGCCTTTACCTTCTAGCGTTGCTGAGAACAGTAAAGTTTGTTTACGCCAGCGACACTCTGCAGACAGACGGTCAACAACAGGACCAAAGCCCATGTCTAGCATGCGGTCGGCTTCATCTAGAACCAGCCATTCAATCGCACGACAGTCAAAACGCTCGCCTTCAATGTATTCCATCAAACGGCCAGGTGTTGCTACTACGATATCTTGAGTGGTACTTAAGATATCTGCGTGCTCTTGGTACATCACACCGCCCGTGATCGTGAAGATATTTAGGCTGGTGTATTTAGCAAGCTCACGTGCTTGTTCGGTGATCTGCATTGCTAGCTCACGCGTTGGCGTCAGGATAAGCATACGTGCAGGGCCAGATTTTTTACGTGGAAAATCCAGTAGGTATTGCAGTGCTGGCAATACAAATGATGCTGTTTTACCAGTACCTGTTGGCGCAGAAGCCAAAACGTCTCTTCCATCTAACGCTTGTGGGATCGCTTCAGCTTGTATCTGTGTTGGACGTTCGTAGCCCATTTCGTCAATTGCTTTAAGCAGCTCTTGGTTTAGATCGAGTTCTGCAAAGGTTCTGATCACTGTTGTTTCTCCACAAGCAATAAATGTTTCTGCCTCAAAAAGCAGACGATAAAAAAGAGTAGTCGGACATTATAGAAGCATTAGTGATTAGGATCACATGGTATTTGCTACATCTTGAGATAAAAATCTTTAGTGAGCGCAATAAATGCTTCGCTATAACCACCTTGATGGTGAATTGTAAGCGATTCGCGCTGCAAATCTTGCTCGCAAGCAGGATCTTTAGATAACTCAAATAGAATTCGGCTAGCCGGTTTCTTGTCTGTTGTTTTCACATCAAGGCGTTTTGCTAGATACCAACCACATTGCTCGGCAAGCTTGATAAAACCTTCCCCCTCAGGCGTCGGTAGGATGAAACTGGCAGTCGCGGCGTCGGTTGTTATCTCGAAACAACGCTGGGCAAGCGCTAAATGATCCAAGCTGTCGGTGTGCCTGGCGGTGGCTCTTTGGCTTTGCTGCGCCTGTTCTCCAGAGTTGAAGTAGGGCGGGTTACAGATGATCGCATCAAACCTTTGTGGAAAGTCGGTTGTTAACACGCTGCCGTGATCAAGGGAGATACGATTTTGCCAAGGCGACTGCTCAATATTGACAGTGGCAGCATCAATAGCGTGTTGATCAATATCTATCGCAGAGATTGAAGCATCTTCAAAACGCTGCGCAGCCATCAAAGCCAGCAGACCTGTCCCGGTTCCAATATCGAGTACACATGATCTTTGTGGCAGGCTTACCCAAGCGCCAAGTAATACGCCATCGGTACTGACTGGCATACCGCTTTTCCCGCCGTAAATTGAGAATTGCTTAAAATTGAAGCTTTTAGTTTGCACTGTTTTGTCTTTCATTAATGTTCTGAGTATCGAGATATTTTAAGTGATTAGCTCTAATGTTAACCGCTTGTATGAATCAATGTTCTGCTTGGAAGAATATTGTTGTGCATTATGGTTAGTTTATAATTGTGGCTATTTTTCTATAGCTAGTGGAATCCACTGCTTTTTGTTCTCATATGCAAATTTATATGGTGTTTTTGTGTGGTGACTTGCAGCTAGCCAGTTGTTTCGTCATTATGCGCGACTATTTTATAGATTGATTGGCAGCTTTGAGCTGTAACATTCATGTAAGCACAACATAAATTCATAAATATAATTAAGGATTATCTGTGAAACAGAGTCTAAAACTAACAGATATAATGGCATTGGGCTTTATGCTTTTTGCGTTTTTCTTGGGTGCGGGTAACATCATCTTCCCACCTCTAGCTGGCCAATTAGCCGGTGATCACTTCCTTCCAGCGATGTCTGGTTTTCTGCTGACTGCCGTTGGTCTGCCGTTAATCACTATCGTCGCGGTCGCAGTGGCTGGTGGCTCTTGGGGTCACTTAACTAAAGATCTTCCTAAGAAAGCAGCAACCATCATGGCTGTACTGATCTTTATCATTATCGGTCCTGCATTTGCTGCACCGCGTACTGGCCTTGTTGCCTATGAGATGGCGGTGAAACCGTTCTTCATCGATGCCTCTCAAGCTCACCTAACTCTCTTTTCGATTGCATTTTTTGCAGTAGCGATGTTCTTCTCATGGTCGCAAGGTAAGCTTATTGACGTCATTGGTAAGGTGCTAACACCTGCACTGTTCGTTGGTTTGGTTGTGCTGGCGATTGCTGTATTCGTTAACCCTCAAGGCGATATTCTTGCGGCTCACGGTGAGTACATCACTCAACCACTAACCAAAGGTTTCCTTGAAGGCTACAACACCATGGATACTTTTGCTTCTTTGATGTTTGGTATGCTGATTGTTGATGCGATTCGTAGCAAGGGCATTACTGACCGTGCAGCGACGACTAAGTACCTAATTAGCGCGGGTTGTATTGCCGCAGCGGGTCTGGCGTTTGTTTACATCTCTCTATTTTTCCTAGGCGCAACAAGTGCAACAGTCGCAGCTGGGGCAGACAATGGCGGTGCTATTTTAAGCCTATACGTTCAATCGTTGTTTGGTCCTTCTGGTCAGCTAGTGCTTTCTGTGATCGTACTATTAGCATGTCTAACTACGGCGATTGGCCTTGTGTCAGCATGTTCTGATTACTTCAGCTCGCTAACGCCTCTGTCTTACAAGACTTGGGTAATCATCAATGGTGTAGCTTGTGCAACCGTTGCGAACGTTGGTCTTTCTCAACTGATTTCTCTGTCTGTTCCAGTACTGTTTGCACTGTACCCAGTCGCTATCGCGTTGGTTGCTCTGACATTCTTACGTAGCCGTTTCCCTAATCCAAAAGCGGCTTACCGCGTAGTGGTATTAGTGTCACTGCTGTTTGCTCTTATTGATGGCGCTAAAGTAGCGGGTGTAGACGTGTCTGCACTTAAGATGCTGCCACTGTTTGAGATCGGTATGGGTTGGTTGCTTCCAACAACGGCTGCAATCATCTGTATGTTCTTTGTTGGCAAGTCAACAGAACAAGAGATGGCTGAAGAGACTGTTTAATCTTCCGTTGAGATTAGATTGTCCTTCGAGATGAAATAGAAAAGGCCTCATTACTTCGCAGTAATGAGGCCTTTTTGTATTCTGTGGTCTTTTTATATCCAGCTAGTTACTTGGTTAGCTACTTAGCCGGGAGTACTTCTGTTTGGTTATAGCTTTTCGCTGTACTCAACCAGTACTTGCTCAACCCAGCTTGCGATACGGTCGTCGCTTAGCTCGTATTGTGAATCTTCATCAAGCGCCAAACCAACGAATTGAGATTTGTCTTCGGTTAACGCTTTAGACGCTTCGAACTCGTAGCTGTCATCGTTTGGCCAGAAGCCAACAAACTCTGCACCCGCGGTTTTCAGTTCATCATGCAATAGACCCATCGCATCTAGGAACCATTCGCCGTAGCCTTCTTGGTCACCCAAACCAAACAGAGCCACAACCTTGCCTTTCATAGGCGTGGTTGCGATGTCTTCCCACAGTTCATTCCAATCTTCTTGGATTTCACCGAAGTCCCAAGTCGAGATGCCCAGCAATAAAAGGTCGTAGTCCGCCATCAATGAAAGAGGGGTTTCTTTCACGTTATGGATATCAACTAGGTCTTCACCAATAATGCCGCGAATTTTCTCTGCTGCCATTTCTGTGTAGCAGGTGGTTGAGCCGTAAAATAATCCAATTTTCATAGCAAACGTTCGATTTTAATTTCAGATGGCGAATTCTAACCATAAATCGACTTCGATTGCAGCGATTATCCGCTCAAGTCGTAATTTTTATGGCATTCATATTTGCTCTGGCATACTCTCAAAACAGTTTCCAATATTGTGAGTAACACTATGCAGTCGCCTCAAGGGCAGAGCGCAGACCACGGTCTCGTTGAGCAGTTTTTAGATGCTATGTGGATGGAGCGAGGATTATCGGAGAATACGCTTGTCTCGTACCGTACCGATTTGTCCAAGTTATTAGCGTGGATGGAAAAGAACAATTACCGCCTCGACTTCATTAGCCTTTCAGGTTTACAGGATTATCAAGGCTGGTTAGCCGACGCCGATTTTAAGCAGACCTCTCGTGCCCGTATGTTGTCGGCGATTCGTCGCTTGTTCCAATATTTGCACCGCGAGAAAATCAGAGGCGATGATCCAAGTGCCTTGTTGATCAGCCCGAAGCTGCCGCAACGCTTGCCGAAAGATTTGAGCGAAGAACAGGTTGATGCTTTGCTCGATGCGCCAGATCCGAACGATCCGATTGAGCTTCGCGATAAGGCGATGCTTGAGTTACTCTATGCAACCGGTTTGCGTGTGACAGAACTGGTTAGCTTGACGATGGAAAACATCAGCCTAAGACAGGGCGTGGTGCGTGTTATTGGTAAGGGTGGCAAAGAGCGCTTAGTACCAATGGGCGAAAATGCGGTGGATTGGATAGAGACTTTTATTGAACAAGGTCGTCCACATCTACTTGGCGAAAACAGTTCTGATGTGGTTTTTCCGAGTAAACGCGCCAAGCAAATGACCCGTCAGACGTTCTGGTATCGTATTAAGCACTACTCGGTCGTCGCTGGGATCGATACAGAGCTGTTGTCACCACACGTATTGAGACACGCTTTTGCGACGCATTTACTGAACTATGGCGCAGATCTCAGGGTCGTACAGATGTTACTTGGGCATAGTGACTTATCGACAACCCAAATTTATACTCACGTGGCGACTGAAAGGCTCAAGCAAATTCATGCGCAGCATCACCCACGTGCTTAAATCCATTTATTTTTAAGGTGAACTTAATGAGCGTATTACGCCGTCTTCCTCTACTAGCGCTTCCTCTTATGATTACTGCATGTAATGCATCAGAAGCGAAAGTAGAAACAACATCAACAGCCGTAGAAGCTGCTCCAGCTCAAGCTATTGATACAGCTGCGTTAACTAAGCGTTTTGAAAAAATCGGTATTAAGGTCGATAAGATTGTTCCTTCGGATATCGATGGTTTGTTAGAAGTTCAAACCAACAGCGGCATTATATTTTCTTCTCCAGAGGGCGATCACTTTCTAGCCGGTACACTTTACTCTTTGGATGAAAACGGAAAGTTCAGTGATGTTTTGGCTGAGCGTCAAGCTCCGCTGAATGCTGAAAAAGTGGCAGCGATGTCGGATACGGTTATTGAATACAAAGCCGATAACGAAAAGTATGTTGTGACGGTATTTACTGACATTACGTGCGGCTACTGTGTTCGTCTGCACAGCCAAATGCAAGGCTACAACGATTTGGGTATCACCGTTCGTTACATGGCTTACCCACGCCAAGGTGCGACAGGGCAAGTTGCCGATCAAATGGCAGCAATCTGGGCGTCAGATGATCCAAAAACAGCGATGCATGACGCTAAAGTAAACCGTCAAATGCCAGCGTCTGGTAAAGACCTAGCAGAGCAAAAGCAGATCATTGCTAAACAATACCAACTGGGTCGTGAGCTTGGCATCAATGGCACACCGGCTATCGTGCTAGCAAGTGGTGAGTTGGTGAGTGGTTACTTACCGCCAGCACAACTTCTTCAACGTTTAGAGCAATAATCTCGTTTTCTGTATTGCCAATTTATCCCCCATGTTTTTGATTTAAGGAGTGGCCTGATTAATATCAGGCCCATTTTTATATGATAGAGATCCAACGCCGTCCTGAGGTCGACATTTCAGTCTTACCTGCTCACTTACCTGACTTGTTAAAGCGCATTTATGTGAGTCGTGGAATCGACAGTGCCGACCAACTAGAGACAGCAGCGAAAGGCTTGCACTCTTATCAAAAACTGGGCGGCATTGATGCTGCGGTTGAGCTGTTGTTCAAAGCTATTCAGCAGCAAAAACGCATCATCATTGTTGGTGACTTTGATGCCGATGGCGCGACCAGCTCGGCGCTGTCTGTTTTAGCGTTACGTATGCTCGGCAGCTCTAACGTCGACTATCTGGTACCAAACCGTTTTGAAGATGGTTATGGCTTGAGCCCTGAGGTTGTTGAACAGGCAATCGAGCTTGGTGCTGAAGTGATCATGACGGTCGACAACGGTGTATCTTCAATTGAAGGTGTTCGCTTTGCTAAAGAGAAAGGGCTAGAGGTTCTGGTTACCGATCATCACTTGCCGGGCAATGAACTGCCAATGGTCGATGCTATGGTTAACCCAAACCTTGAAAGTTGTGCTTTTCCTTCGAAAGCCCTAGCGGGGGTTGGTGTCGCTTTTTATCTGATGATGGCATTGTGTGTTCACATGCGTAAGTTGGGTTGGTTTGCAGAGCGCGGCATGACAGAACCTAAGTTGATGGAATTGATTGACCTTGTGGCGCTGGGTACGGTTGCCGACGTGGTCCCACTCGACGAAAACAACCGAATTTTAGTGCATCAAGGTTTGCAACGTATTCGTGCGGGTAAAGCTCGTCCGGGTATTCAAGCCTTGATCGAAATCGCTAAGCGAGACGCTAAGCGTTTGGTGGCGTCTGATTTTGGCTTTGCTCTTGGTCCTCGTATCAATGCAGCTGGTCGATTGGACGACATGTCTTTTGGTGTTGAGCTGCTAATGAGTAACAACATCCATGCGGCTCGTCGAATGGCGAGTGAGTTAGATGGCTTGAACCAAACACGTAAAGAGATCGAAGAGGGTATGAAGCAAGAAGCGATGGCTTTTTGTGAGCGCCTTGAATTTGGTAAAGACGACCTACCTTCTGGCTTGGCACTATTCCAACGTGATTGGCACCAAGGTGTGATTGGTATTTTGGCTTCGCGTATCAAAGACAAATACCACCGCCCAGTGATTGCGTTTGCAGATGGCGGCGAAGGCAGTATCAAAGGTTCATGTCGTTCAATTCCGGGTCTGCACATGCGTGATGCATTGGACCGAATTGATACTCAAAACCCTGGCTTGATTCTTAAATTTGGTGGCCACGCAATGGCGGCTGGTTTAACCATCATGGAAAAGGACTTTGAACGCTTCAGCAAGCTGTTCAATGATGTGGTGAAGAATGAACTTGGAGAAACAGCACTGAAGGGCATTATCTTGTCTGATGGTGAGCTGTTACCAGAAGAGTTCTCGATGCACACCGCTGAAACGCTGCGTTCAGGTGGCCCGTGGGGACAAGCTTTCCCTGAGCCAATCTTCGATGGTGAGTTTAAAGTGCTGCACCAAAAGCTGGTGGGTGAAAAGCACCTTAAGCTGATGCTTGAGCCGCTCTACAAAGGCCACCCAACCAATGTGATGATTGACGGTATTGCCTTTAACGTCGACCTACGTCGCTGGCCTGATGCATCAGTAAAAACCGTTCATCTTGCATTTAAGCTCGATATCAACGAATTTCGCGGCAACCAATCGTTGCAGCTGATGATTGATCATATCGAAGCCAAATAGTGATTTTGGGCTCAATAATGCTCATCATATAGTGCCAAATTCAACAAGCTCTGTTCAAAAACAGGGCTTGTTTTCCTTCCTGCCCTTACAAAATTTACGTGCTTTTTATGCCTGTCAATTTTATATCCCATTAAGTTGTTGAATCTTGGTTCACCACTCTAAAAAATTCTGTATCTCCGTCACACTTTTGAGTACAATTCTTCGGTTAAATTCTACTCATAAATGATGAGCTAAAATGTTTGAAATCAATCCTATAAAAAACCGTCTGCAGGATGTGTCTGAGCGCACAAATATCCTGAGGGGGTATCTTTGACTATGACGCTAAGAAAGAGCGTCTAGAAGAAGTAAACGCAGAATTAGAACAACCGGATGTATGGAACGAACCTGAGCGTGCTCAAGCGCTAGGTAAAGAACGTTCTGCATTGGAAGCGGTAGTAGAAACGATCGACCAACTTGACCAAGGTGTTGAGGATGTTGATGGCCTATTAGAGCTTGCGGTTGAAGAAGAAGATCAAGAAACGTTCGATGAAATTGAACCAGAACTGGCCGAGCTTGAAGCTAAGCTAGAGAAGCTGGAATTCCGTCGTATGTTCTCTGGTGATCACGATGCATCAGATTGCTACATCGATTTACAGTCAGGTTCGGGCGGTACAGAAGCTCAAGACTGGACTTCAATGATGTTGCGCATGTACTTACGTTGGGCAGATTCGAAAGGCTTCAAGACTGAAGTTATCGAAGTGTCGGATGGTGATGTTGCTGGCCTTAAAGGCGCAACGGTACGTATTTCTGGTGAGTATGCTTACGGTTGGTTACGCACAGAGACTGGTGTTCACCGTCTAGTTCGTAAGTCACCATTTGATTCAAGTGGTCGTCGTCATACTTCATTTGCATCTGCGTTTATCTATCCTGAGATTGATGACAACATTACGATCGACATTAATCCTTCTGACCTACGTATTGACGTATACCGTGCCTCTGGCGCTGGTGGTCAGCACGTAAACACCACGGAATCAGCGGTACGTATTACTCACGTTCCGACTAACACTGTGGTTCAGTGTCAGAATGACCGTTCGCAGCATAAGAACAAAGATCAAGCGATGAAGCAGCTACGTGCTAAGCTTTTTGAACTTGAGATTCAAAAACAAAATGCTGAAAAACAAGCGAGCGAAGAGACGAAATCAGACATCGGTTGGGGCAGTCAAATCCGCTCTTACGTGCTGGATGATTCTCGTATCAAAGATTTACGCACCGGCATCGAAAACCGTAATACTCAAGCGGTTCTTGACGGTGACTTAGACAAGTTTATTGAAGCTAGCCTGAAATCAGGTCTGTAAGCTTTATCAACTATTAAGCTTTACCAATAATATTGGTAAAAATGCCTATATTTACAAAAATATAGCGGTCCAAATTTTAAAAGCAGGGTACATCTCTAATGACTGATGCTGTTCAAAACGAAAACGCACAAGAAGCTTCTTCACCTGAAGAGAACAAACTAATCGCTGAGCGCCGCAGCAAGCTGGATCACATCCGCCAAAACTGCAAAGCTAACGGTCACCCAAATGACTTCCGTCGTGAGCACCTAGCTGGCGATCTTCAAGCGGAATTCGGTGAGAAGACTAAGGAAGAGCTAGAAGAGCTTAACCACATCGTTGCGATCGCTGGTCGTGTTATGGCGAAGCGTGGTCCATTCCTTGCGATTCAAGAAACTTCTGGTCGTATCCAAGCATACGCAGCGAAAGACGTTCAAAAAGTACTGAAAGAGAAGTACCAAGGCCTAGATATCGGTGACATCATCGGTGTTAAAGGTGCGCTTCACAAATCAGGTAAAGGCGACCTTTACGTGAACATGGAAGAGTTTGAATTGCTGACTAAAGCACTTCGTCCTCTACCAGAGAAGTTCCACGGTCTAACTGACCAAGAGATGCGTTACCGTCAGCGTTACGTTGACCTAATCGTGAACGAAGATTCTCGTAATGCATTCATCGTGCGTTCTAAGCTTGTATCTTCAATCCGTAACTTCATGAGCGCGAAAGGCTACCTAGAAGTTGAAACGCCAATGATGCACGTGATCCCGGGTGGCGCAACTGCACGTCCGTTCATCACTCATCACAATGCACTAGACATCGACATGTACCTACGTGTTGCACCAGAGCTTTACCTTAAGCGTCTAGTGGTGGGTGGTTTTGACCGTGTATTCGAGATCAACCGTAACTTCCGTAACGAAGGTCTATCTCCACGTCACAACCCAGAATTCACAATGATGGAATTCTACCAAGCGTACTCTGACTACAAAGACCTTATGGATCTGACAGAAGAGATGCTAAGCACGGCAGCAATGGACGTTCTTGGTTCTACTTCTATGCCTTACGGTGACGAAACGGTTGAGTTCGGTGGCACTTACGCTCGCATGAGCATGTTCGATGCAATCAAACACTACAACCCTGAGCACGCTGAGATTCAAGCGCTAACAGAAGCAGACCTACAAGACCGTGAAAAGATGGTTGCTATCGCAAAATCTGTACACGTAGACGTAGAAACGTTCTGGACATGTGGTCAGCTTCTAGAAGAGATCTTTGGTGAAACGGCTGAGCCTCAGCTAATTCAACCAACGTTCATCACTGGCTACCCAGCGGACATCTCTCCTCTAGCTCGTCGTAGCGATGACAACCCGTTCTTCACAGACCGTTTTGAGTTCTTCATCGGTGGCCGTGAAGTTGCGAATGGTTTCTCTGAGCTTAACGATGCACAAGACCAAGACGAGCGTTTCAAAGCGCAAGTTAACGCGAAAGACGCGGGTGATGACGAAGCGATGTACTACGATGCAGACTACATTACTGCACTAGAGCACGGCCTACCGCCAACAGCGGGTCAAGGTATCGGTATCGACCGTCTAGCAATGCTATTTACAAACACGCACACAATCCGTGACGTGATCTTGTTCCCGGCAATGCGTCCACAGGCGTAATTCTCGCTTATAGGGCGTAACAGCCTATGTAATTAAAAAGCCACCTTCGGGTGGCTTTTTCTGTTTTGGGGCTTCAAAACCTAGTCTGTACCGCACTCTTGATTCGAAAAATCGTTATTTCTGACATAGTCTTACTATTGAGACATAAAATCTAAGATAGTCTCACTACTATACGTCTCTGCGCTGAATACGCTCTCGCGGCATTTTGTCGAACGATGAAGCAGTGACTCGTATTAGTCTGATTTAAATAAAAATAGAATAAGGAAGAAGGATGGGAACTCAATTTAAGATGGATTCCTTACCAGGTTCTCTTATCGTCGTTGGTGGTGCGTACGAACCCTGGTTATCAGTGTTAGAACAAGTGGGTTGGCAGTGTACCCAGTGTGCAGATTTACGAAAAGCCGATGCCTTGATTGCTGATATTGGCCCATGTATTGGTATTGTCGATCTTAGTCATGATGAGTTCAGTCTCAACGGTATTGCTAACCTTGTGAGCAATAACAAGCAGGTGAGATGGCTCGCCTTTATCCGTGAATCTCAATTAAGCTCTGATACGATCTGCCAGTTTATCGTCAACTTCTGTATCGACTTTTTCACGGCACCAATCCCAGATGCTCAATTGCTGAGTACCATTGGTCACCAACTGGGTATGCTTAAGCTTGAGCAGAAGGTATGGCCAAACTACGGCATCAATAACAACATGGGACTGCTAGGCGATTCTGTGGCCGTGAAGCGCTTGAGAGACCAAGTAAAGCGTATTGGGCCGACTGATGTCAGTATCTTGATTTATGGCGAGAGTGGGGCTGGTAAAGAGACGATTGCACGCTCGATTCATCAAAATTCGTCGCGAGCACAGAAACCATTTTTAACGGTTAACTGTCGTGCCTTGTCTGAAATGAGAATAGAGGCCGAGGTGTTTGGCATATCAGCACAGTCAGCGACTGCGCCTTGTATGTTGGAAGAAGCCGATGGCGGAACCATCTTGCTTAATGATGTTTTAGCGATGCCACGCAATCAACAACTGAACCTGTTGCGCTTTCTACAAGAAGGTAAGATTGAAACTGCGAATGGACCTAAATCTGTCGATGTGCGTATTCTGGCCGCGAACTCCTCTGATATCGAGAAGGCGTTGATCGAGGGCGACTTCAATGAAGAGCTTTATCACTATATCAATGTTCTGCGTATTCATGTTCCAAGCTTAAAAGAACGTGTGAGCGATATTTCAGTACTGGCGAATCATTTTCTGCGTGAGTACTCGAAAGAGTTTAATGCTCAAGCGAAGAGCTTCTCAGACGATGCTATCCGTTCGATGAATCGATACCATTGGCCTGGAAATGTGCGTGAGCTGATGAATCAGATTAAGCGTGTTGTGTTGATGTCTGATGCTGTGATCATTGAGGATCACCAACTGGATTTACCAAAACAGAATGATGAACGCCGAAGCTTGAAGAGTATTCGAGAGCGCTCAGAGCGCGATGCGTTACTGATTGTATTGGAATCTTACGGTGGTCAGGTTTCATTGGCGGCTAAGGAGCTCGGTGTATCACGAGCGACGATGTACCGCTTGCTGAATAAACACAGCCTAATCTCTGAAGGTGTTGTTTAGACTCTTCTCTACATGACTTTATTCAGTCACCGTAAATTAAAGGCCACGTATCTACGTGGCTTTTTTGTTTCTGAAGGGTAGTCCGTTGTTTTCTAGTTAGACTCTAAGAGAGATATGCTGTGATTTTATATAATCATAGTGAATATGTTATATGTAAATGAATATGCAACTAATATTTCAGGCGAATGCATTGTTTTAAAAATGTTAATCAATTAGCGGTTGAATAATATACTCACTTGGTTAGACTTTAACCGTTAAAGCAACGATTTAACAAAGACTTGTCTGCTTTTACTTCCCCATTTTTTTTGGATTTTTTAGTTAGCTTGGAGGCGCAAATGAAACATTTCGATTTTATACAGCATATTTGCGCTTCGTTTGATCCGTGTTCTGACATGGTGACTGTTATGTCACAAACATCAGCCATGGCCGATCGAAACACCCAAGATAAACCTAACTAATAGATCCGTATCCTTATTTGGCTGCGGAAAAATAGCAGCTAAGTGAGAAACCCTCATACGATCTAACACGCTATTTTTCCTCAGTTTATTCAACAACTGGAGAGTTATTATGCGTCACTCAGTATATTTAAAATTAGCAACAGTCCTTATCCGTGCAGACCTTCGTCGTGAAGAGCGTGAATGGCAACGAAAAGTTCGTCGCAGTTCATATGATCTACCATGGAACAATACTCACTTACTAAGAGATATTGGTCTTGAAGCCGATGGTCGACCTATTGGTTTTTCTGAACCCGAAGTTGTTACGATTGAACGTCGAGTACGTCACCTTCGTCGTGTCTTAAGTGCGCGAATACCGACGTAATCTGCGGGGTTGATAGCACCTTTCAACCCCTAGGATAAATCACAGTGATAGTTATGGCGTCGAAAGTGCAAACTTTTGAATTAGAACTGGCCAAAAAAGAGAAGCTCTTGCTTCTCTTTTTTGCTTTTTTAAGTCGTTACCTAGTAAAGGAAAAGAGTTCTACTACTCTTTAAAGAGCAGGGGAGGACGGTTATGCAAAAGCATCAATTAGACATGTGGTTACATGGAGAGCACAAAGACTCGTATCAAACACCAAAGGTATACGTTATTGGCTGTTCCGATATCTCGGAATATCTATTAGCAGTGGAATATAAACACAAGCTAGAACCGGTAAAGCAAGACGGCGAGCCGCTTCACTTTGGATCCTTGGATCAAGTGAAAGAGGAGTTACTCCGGCTCGGCTTTGAAAAGGCGTATCTTCGCTTACACAACGCCTATGATGAGTTTGGTAATGAGCCAAGCCAAAGCTACTGTGATATTGAACTGGCGCTCAAACCTCATTAAGAGGCGTTGGTAGCGAGATATTGATTCTAATTCCAGACTGTTTTTTAACGCACTGATAGTTTTGGCTATCGAGGCTCGATTAAACGATCTATGCGTAATGTGTTGTCAGTAATTTATGGGTGAATTGAGTTCGCAGATAGAAACCACGTGGTTTAGTTTTGATAGGTTTTCCGCTTGCACCGTAAGCTTCCGTTAACACACGACTGTTAGCAGCCTTCGGACGTAAATGCAGTGCTTCACCGTGTCTTGCTGTTATCTGTTCAACATTGCCTAAAACGATCAACTCCATCAGTTCTTCCCAATCTCGCTTCAAGAGTTCGTCTTCAGCTTGGCTAGGTGTCCATAATAATGGGGATCCTACATGCCTCTCTGCTAGCGGGATCTCTCTTTCTCCCTCGACAGGGATCCACAACACCTTAGACAGCTTGTTTCGAACGTGGCTGGTTTCCCAAGTTATGCCTTGCACACCCATCAAAGGAGCAACACACACAAAGGTGGTTTCGAGTGGCTTGCCAGAGTAGCTAATCGGAATGCTTTTTAGCTCGATACCGAGCTTGGCAAAATCTTGTTCTGGCTTACTGCCTGCAGGTGCACCCAAGTGCCATTCCAATAGCTGCCCAACCCAGCCTTTATCACGCTTAAGGTCGTTTGGCATCACCATCTCAGCTTCGTCAGCGAGCTCTTTAAAGGTCATTCCGGCGATGGCATACGCGCGCTCTAACAGCTCTTGTTGTGTTTGTGGTTCTGGTTTCATAATAAAAGGCATGATCAAAAAAATGATTTTATCAGAAGTTATCACCATATGACGACTGGTTAAGAAATGATCTCCTTGCGAGAAAAGGGATCAAACTCAGGGTTATCCACAGGACATAAAGGTAATTAATTGAAATATTAATTTAGTGGATAAATAAACAGGGGTTTATGGTGGATAAAATGCTTGCCAAATGGGGTTCAAAATGAATCTTTCACTTAGTAGTGTGGATAAACATCGGAGTGGTTGATCTTTAACCACGTCAGGTTTCTGAAAGATCTTTTACATTTCTAATGTTTTTTAAAACTAGAATGTTGTTTTAATTTACTGATTTATATAATAATAAAATTATTTTGACTGATTTGTTGTTTTTGGTGTTGATGAATCTATGGATTAAAAAAAACGATTGCGGGTAATTCTTCACATAGTTATTCACAGAAAAGGTGAATAAATGTGGTCTATGTCTCACTATTGTGTGGGTAACTAGAATTTGAGCAAAACTTATCCATATTCCTAGTTATTATTCATAAATATAGCGCTTATCACGTCACTAAGTTTGCTCCGATTGGGGATATGTGGAAAAATCAGAGTAATTAAAAATTTAGATAGAGGTTGGCCAGTGATAGATGGCGATGGTTACCGATTAAATGTTGGTATTGTAATCTGTAACAACCATGGTCAGGTCTTCTGGGCTAAACGATACGGGCAACATTCATGGCAATTCCCTCAAGGGGGAATAGATGAAGGTGAGACTCCGGAACAGGCAATGTACCGCGAGTTGTATGAAGAGGTTGGCCTTACTAAAAAGGATGTAAAGATCGTCGCGACAAGTCGTCATTGGTTACGCTACAAGCTACCCAAACGACTGGTTCGGTGGGATTCTAAACCTGTCTGTATTGGACAAAAACAGAAGTGGTTCCTTTTGCGCTTAGATTGCGATGAATCGCATATCAATATGCAGCGTGGAAGTACACCTGAGTTTGATGGTTGGCGTTGGGTGAGTTACTGGTACCCAGTTCGACAAGTTGTTTCTTTCAAGCGAGATGTTTACCGTCGAGCGATGAAAGAGTTCGCATCTTTAGCAATGCCGTTTAAAGAGCGAAAAATAAAAGGAAAGCGCAAATTGCGTAGAGGTTAAGCATGCTCAGTCAACTAAGGGAAATAGTTGAACACGTATCAAGAGTTGAAGATGTGTCGACGGCTCTTGATATTTTGGTTAAAGAGACATGCAGTGCGATGCAGACGGAATGTTGCACCGTGTATTTGGCAAATAATGATATGCAGCGCCTTGAGTTGATGGCAACTCAAGGCCTGATCTTCAAAGGCAATAGCATTCACATTGGTTTTGACGAAGGTCTGGTTGGCCTTGTTAAAAGAAGTGCTGAACCTATCAACCTTGCACAAGCGTCTGCTCACCCTGCTTATAAGTTTTTTCCAGAGCTTGGAGAAAACGTCTATCACTCTTTTCTCGGTACTCCGATTATCCACCGCAAGCAAGTGCTCGGTGTATTGGTCATTCAACAGAAGACCCCACGTTTATTTAGTGAGATGGAAGAATCCTTCCTTGTCACGCTCTCTGCACAACTTGCCGTTATTGTGGCGCACGCCCAAACTCAAGGCCATTGGCTGTTAGAGCAACAGAAGCTACCGGCTACTAAAGGTATTGCAGCTTCATCGGGCGTGGCGATTGGTGACTTATGGTGGGACAACACTCAGCCTGAACTCACCGATGTTTATCCTGCTTCGACGCTCAATATAGAGAGAGAGCATGAGTTGTTGGCGGTAGCGGTTGAAAACGCCCTCAATGACTTTAAGCGCATGCGAAAGCGCTTAGATAGCGAAATCAATAAAGATGCGTTGGCGATCTTTGACCTGTTTACTCACTTACTCAACGATCCTATGCTGCGTAAGGATCTAAAAAGCCAAATCCAGAAAGGCGATAAAGCCGATTGGGCACTAAGACAGGTTGTAGAGAGTTATTCTAATCGCTTTGCTCGTATGTCGGACGTGTATCTTCGTGAGAGAGCACAAGACATCCGAGAGCTCGGACAAAGGCTGCTCTATTTCCTCCACAACTCTGAACATGAACTTCGCACGTTAGATAAGCCGATTATCCTAGTGGTTCGTGAGTTAACCGCTTCGGTATTAGCGTCTATTCCCAAAGAAAAGCTCTTAGCGGTGATTTCCTTGGAAGGGGCGGCGAACTCGCACGCAGCGATTTTATCTCGAGCGCTTGGCATACCTTCCGTCATGGGGGTAAACCTCAACCTAGCTCAAGCTAATGGCAAGCGAGCGATTGTTGATGGGTATAGCGGTGAGATCTTTATTGAGCCGACTAAAAGCCTGCTCAAAGAGTATCGAGGGCTGATTCTAGAAGAGAGTGAGCTCTCCTCTATGGTCAATCGCGAGCTGTACCTACCGGCAAAAACGCAAGACAACAAGCAAGTCGAGATTCTGCTTAATGCGGGTTTAAGTGCAGACACTAACATCGCTATCAACCAAGGCGTTGATGGCGTAGGGCTGTATCGAACTGAAATTTCTTTCTTGTTGCAGCAAAGATTCCCGTCAGAGGATGAACAATTCAAGCAGTATCGTTCTGTACTGGCAAGCTACCCAGAGAAACAAGTGGTGATGCGTACACTCGATATCGGTGGTGATAAGGCCTTACCGTATTTTCCTATCGAAGAGGACAATCCATTCCTTGGTTGGCGTGGTATTCGGTTTACGCTCGATCATCCTGACATCTTTATTATTCAGTTACGTGCCATGCTACGTGCGAGCTGTGAAAGCCATAACTTGAGTATTTTGCTGCCGATGATCTCTGGTGCACAGGAGTTGGATGACGCGCTACAGTTGATTGAACAAGCGTATGATGAAGTGCATGAGCTTGATAACCGAGTGCGTATGCCTCGCGTTGGTATCATGATTGAAGTGCCATCCATGCTGTACATACTGCCGCTGATTGCGCATAAGGTCGACTTTGTTTCAGTCGGTACCAACGACTTAACCCAATATTTATTAGCGGTTGATCGGAACAATTCACGAGTATCCGATGTCTATGAATCAATGCACCCTGCGGTGATCATGGCATTAAAACAAATTCATGATACTTGTAAGCAATATCAATTACCTGTTTGTATTTGTGGCGAGTTAGCCGGTGACCCGATGGGCGCGCTGCTATTGATTGGATTGGGGTATGAGACGTTAAGTATGAATACCTCGAATGTCGCAAGAACCAAATATTTGATTCGTCAATCGAACTTGGCTGAATTACAGGATTTGGCAAATAAGGCACTTTCAAAACCGTATGGTAGTGACATCTATAGTATGATGCTGAACTATTTCGAAGAGCGTGAATTTACAGGCTTCATTCGAGCAGGTAAAAAATAGGATTTAACGTGTCATATGAACTGATAGGCTTGTTAGCGGGCCTTGGTGCTATTGTTGGTGTTTTAGCAGGCTTGCTAGGCATTGGTGGTGGTTTGCTGGTTGTTCCTGCCTTACTGTTTTTGCTTCCTAAAGCGGGTATCCCCCAAGAGTTTGCGATGCAAATGGCATTGGCTACTTCGCTATCAACCATCATCGTTACGTCGGGATCGTCTGCGATTAACCATCTAAAGTTGGGTAACGTAGAGATGTTTGTCGTTAAATGGTTGATGCCAGGTGTGGTGATAGGTGGCTTCCTCGGCTCTTTCGTGGCCGATGTAATTCCAGCTCAATACTTACCAAAAGTCTTTGGTGTGATTGTTTTGGTGTTGGCGTTGCAAATGCTATTGTCGATTCGCTCCAAGAGCCAAAAATCGATGCCGGGTTCAGCTAAAACCGTGTTGTGTGGCGGCGGGATTGGTTTGGTATCAAGCTTAGCGGGCATTGGCGGTGGGTCTTTATCGGTACCTTTCCTTAACCATCACGGTGTGGAAATGCGTAAAGCCGTCGGCTCATCTTCGGTATGCGGTTGTGTTATCGCGATTTCGGGAATGCTAGGTTTCATTTGGCATGGATCTTCTGTCGATGCTCTTCCTGCGTATAGCTTGGGTTATGTTTATCTACCGGCTTTGATCGCGATATCTTGTACCTCAGTTTTGACCACTCGAGTGGGTGCGAAACTGGCCACTCAATTGCCAACCCCTGTGCTGAAGAAATTCTTTGCGGTATTTTTAATGTTTATAGCAGCCACAATGCTGCTGTAGTGTCTTTTCTGTTAGTCATTGAGCTAACCGTTAATCAATTTAGATAGAGAGCCAAGTATGTCTCAGGGTTTTATCGAGTTCCCAAATATCGATCCTGTTCTTATTGAACTAGGACCAATCTCAGTTCGTTGGTACGGCCTAATGTACCTTGTCGGTTTTATGTTTGCTCTTTGGTTAGCAAATCGCCGAGCTGATCAACCGGGTAGTGGTTGGACTCGAGAGCAAGTATCAGACTTACTGTTTGCTGGCTTTCTAGGTGTGGTGTTGGGTGGTCGTATTGGCTACGTACTTTTCTACAACTTTGACCTTTTCCTAGCAGACCCACTGTACCTATTTAAGGTATGGACTGGCGGTATGTCTTTCCACGGTGGCTTGCTGGGTGTTATCACCGCAATGTTCTGGTATGCGAAAAAGAATGGTCGCACCTTCTTTGGCGTGGCAGACATGATTGCACCACTCGTCCCATTTGGTTTAGGTATGGGCCGTCTAGGTAACTTCATGAACAGCGAGCTTTGGGGCCGTGTGACTGATGTGCCATGGGCGATTGTGTTCCCTAACGGTGGTCCACTTCCTCGTCACCCATCTCAACTTTACGAGATGGCGCTTGAAGGTATCGTGCTGTTCTTCATCTTGAACTGGTTTATCAAAAAGCCGCGTCCTCTTGGTTCTGTATCAGGGTTATTCCTAGCTGGATATGGTACATTCCGCTTCTTAGTAGAATACGTACGTGAACCTGATGCTCACCTAGGTTTGTTCGGTGGATTTATCTCTATGGGACAAATTTTGTCACTGCCAATGGTTATCATCGGTGTGCTGATGATGGTGTGGGCATACAAGCGTGGTCACTACAAAGACGAATTACCACAACAAACGAAGTAAGGAATTGGTGTGAAACAGTATTTAGATCTCTGTCAGCGTATCGTTGATGACGGTACTTGGATTGAAAATGAACGCACGGGCAAGCGTTGCTTAACCGTGATCAATGCTGACCTTGAATATGATGTTGGTAATAACCAATTCCCACTGGTAACAACGCGTAAGAGTTTTTGGAAAGCCGCAGTTGCTGAGCTGCTTGGCTATATCCGTGGTTACGACAATGCTGAAGATTTTCGTAAGCTAGGGACTAAAACTTGGGATGCGAATTCTAACCTGAATGAAGCATGGCTGAATAACCCTTACCGCAAGGGTGAAGATGACATGGGCCGTGTTTATGGCGTTCAAGGACGTGCATGGGCAAAACCTGACGGCGGTCATATCGACCAACTGAAGAAGATTGTTGATGATCTAACTAACGGTATTGATGACCGCGGCGAGATCTTAAACTTCTACAACCCAGGTGAGTTCCACATGGGATGTTTGCGTCCGTGTATGTACAGCCATCACTTCTCACTACTTGGTGATACTCTGTACCTAAACAGCACTCAGCGCTCTTGCGATGTACCCCTAGGCCTGAACTTCAACATGGTTCAAGTGTATGTCTTCCTAGCTATCATGGCGCAAATCACGGGTAAGAAAGCTGGCGTGGCTTACCATAAGCTAGTAAATGCTCATATTTACGAAGATCAACTTGCACCTATGCGTGATATCCAGTTAAAGCGTGAGCCGTTAGCTGGCCCAACATTCCATATCAATCCTCAGATTAAGTCTCTAGAAGATTTGGAAACATGGGTAACGATGGATGACTTCTGGGTTGAAGGTTACGAATGCCACGAAGCGATTAAGTACCCATTCTCGGTTTAATCTCACTCGCTTTGTTTGATTGAAAGGCTGCCTCTGTGCAGCCTTTTTATTTAAGGTTCAGTGACGAGTAACCGGGTTTCGAGATGCGAAGATCAGGAGTAGACACGAGTAAACGAAATTAGGGATACGAAGAGCATGTTTAGTCTGAGAGATAGGTTAGATATTAAACAAGAAAACCACAGAGTTCGAGCTTTTCGCAATTCGTACCTAGCTTTGTTTCTTCGTTACTCATAATTTGTTGTCGTAATAATCCGCGTCGCAGTGCTTTTTGTTTTGGATTCTCCTTTAAATGGCGGTTGGCGACGTTTGGGTTATACGATTAGGAAGCTTGCTCGCAGATTTGTGGTGAGGGAGTGCAGTTTTGGATTGATTTTTTTGGGGAGGGATATGTCCGATATTCTTGCTTTTCACTTGGGGTCTGTTCCTGATCATCAAGGTCGGTATATTCACGATATATGGGAGCTCAGTGATTTTTGGTTGGAGCACGACCATAAGTATGTGCAGTGGTTATTCCCTATCGATGTGAGTACGAAATTTAATGGTCATGCTCCTGTCTTGGTCCTTACTGACAGGATGGCGTTTATGGAGACTAAGGCTGCTTTGTTAGCGCAACGGCGCTCTCTTGAAATGATGCTTCGATTCTTTGGGTTAAGGTGGGAGGGTGACGATATCATTGCTGTCGATGGTATCAATTTACGCGATTACATTTGGCTAAAACGTGGTGGTCATAACCACTACCGTATATCTAGGATTATTCGAAGTTTAGCTTTGTGTGGTCAATTGGAGTTGAGTAAGAAATTTCAGTCGGCCGTCCTTGAAGTTCCTTCAGAGTATGGTGAGGTCGAAGAGTCTTCAAGGCGGTTTTGGATAGAGGCCAATGTGAATTTGTAGTGGCTCTATATGGAGATTCCGTGCCTGAAGTTCCCTTCTATTTTGCAGTGAGAAAATCGCTTTAGTAGCCTTCGCACGCTTTCATCATCTGGGTTGAAGCTGTCTGGATTGGCCATTCCTGTTTCAACGATCAGTTTGTGGAACACGATGGCTTGTGGCTCTGTTAAGTTGTATTTGCCGTTTGTTGTTTCGCTTTTGTGGAACTTTTCAATGGTGACGCCGACTTGGTTTTCTCCTATGTGTTGGATAAAGACGACGCTGTATTCACCGATCATAAATTCGTAATCAATGTATCTGTTTAGGTTGCCAGATTGAAAGGGGGTTTCGTAGCCTTGGTTTGGCTGAAAGAGCAATTCGTCGATGCTTGGCCCTTGTTTTTTGTCATTGCTGCAGTCTTCAAATGGGAGTGGTGTGGTGAGCATGGGGTGGGGCTTATCTTCTTGCTCATTTGCCGTTTTTGGTTGTTTGGTAGGTACGGATTTAATCGGTTGTATTTTGCTGGTAGCTCTTAGGTTTATGTCCGTTATCACCGTGTTTATGCTTTCAATGGCAGAATTGGCCTGGGGAATTAAGTCTTTGAACCCTTGTTCTAGTTTTGTCTCTTCTGTCTCATAGATGTATTTAACCACCTCAAACTTCTGAAAATCTTGGTCGTTCTTGGCAAATTCGGAATATCTAAAGCCTTGTGCTTGGATCTTTTCTATAGGGAAGTCGGTAATAAGTTCTTTATGGAGGTTTGGGATGCTAAATCTATCGTTTTTAGTTAGGAATGTTGCGAGGGTTAGCAAATAGCTTTGTGTTGCAGGGTTTTCTACTTTGGCCGCATTGGCCAATTCTTCAAGCTTGGTGAAGATGTCGATAAGGGCTTGTAGTACTTTGTGGGTTTCTTTGTACTTGGTCGGTACTAGAAGGACCAATTCCTCGGCGTTGTAGTGGTTTATTTTTACTTTATGAGCAAGGTTGGATGCAGGTTGGAGTCTATCTCTTTCGTTATTTGAGTGCTCTCGAGCTTTCCTGATGCTATGTGGTAGTTGGTTGAGGTGTTCTTGAGCGCTAGTCCAGTGTAACTTTGCCTCTTTGAGTAGCTTAAAAAATTCCATATATCCTGCCTAATTCTTAAGTTGTGTAATGCGGAGCGGCGCTTTGGGTTTTGCTTAGGTATTGTTACGTGATGCCCGTTTTTACTTTTATCATTTGAATTTTAGTTTGTTGTAATGGGCTTGTACGGCCTCAGGAATTGCGACGATGATTTCTCCATCTGGCCAATGTGCTGGTTTTAATGATATACCTTCGGAGACTTCTTTGACCCTATTTTTTTGGTTGGCGTTAAAGAAGTTTGAGTCTTGTGAATGCGTGGGCTGGTAGTTCTGTATTTTCACTGAAGTTTCTTCTGCGTTGGTGATTATCACATATCTTGGTTCGGCCACTTTTCGGTGCATGATCCCGTTGACGCTGCAGCGTGAGGCGATAATGCTTTCGGCGGTCTTGATGACAGCTTGACGATTATCGTCATGCTATCTGATGGATTTGAGTACTTCAGTTGATGGTACTTGCAATAGTGTTTTCGGTTTTAGTTTTCCTGAGTGGCTATTGGGGTACTTTTTCATGAAGCGACGGTTTTCAGTAATCAAAAAGGAAGAGAGGTGAGGGGAGTGTCTGAAGTTCTCGTTCCCCATTTTCTGCTCTGTCTTTGATTTCGCTTAATAGCGCAATATATAAGTTGTCCTGGCTCTTATACCAGTCGGCAACCCATAGTTGGCAGTCATGCCAGTGGTAGTTCGTGAGTTTGGCGGTAAGGCCAATGGGAAAGTGTTTTGGAACGATGATATTGATGTGGGCGTTAAGGGGCTCTTTAACCGCGATGATTGCGTCTTTGTTCTGGGCTGTAGTGATGTGTGCCAGGTATATGAAGGGTATTGTGATTTTCATAGTGAATACTTGTAAATGAAAAGCCACGCCAAAATGAAACCGACGTGTCTGTGAGGGCGAGAGGCAGTTCGCGCTCTAAGGTTACAGGGAATGTGTTTTTTTAGTTCACGCTAACTAGGGCGTGTTGATCT